>DASWGL010000247.1:0-3151 GCA_036393735.1 Gemmatimonadaceae bacterium
AAGGGATTCGAGATCGAGATCGTGAAGAACATTCCGATTGGCGGAGGCCTCGGCGGCGGCAGCGCCGACGCGGCCGCGGTGCTGCGCATTCTCAACGCGCTCGCGCCCAAGCCGGTATCCGAGGAGGCTTTGCTCAATCTCGCTGGTGTTCTTGGTTCCGACGTGCCGTTTCTCGTCAGCGATTACGCGATGGCTATGGCTTGGGGACGCGGCGACAGGCTGCTTCGGCTGGACCCCCTTCCGTCGAGGGATGTTCAGCTCTTTTTTCCGCCGTATGGCATAGACACCGGCGAGGCCTACGCTCTGCTCGACGAGTCGCGTGCCGCCGCCATGAAAAGAAACCCTGAGCTGACAACGGAGATGTTCGCCGACTGGGCCTCGACCGCCCGAAATTCGGTCAACGATTTCGAGCCGGTAATACGGCCACGGTGGTCGGAGATCGATATTCTCCTCACGCGTGGCGCTCAATTCGGACTCTTCTACCGAATGAGCGGGTCGGGGTCGACGGTGTTCAAGGTGACTGGCGCTACTACGCGTGCGATTGAATCAAAAGCGAGCCTCCCCGCGCTTGTCGTACCACCGGGGACGCGAAGCATCATCACTCGCACGTCCACGAGCGTTGTCCCGATCGAGCTTCTGGACTAGCTTTCGCTCTCCGCTGCCCCTTCGTCCAATGGCAGGACATCGGTCTTTGGATCCGGTAATGGTGGTTCGAATCCACCAGGGGCAATTGATCCAGGTCCTTTGCCCATTTAACTTGTAACGCTGCATGGACGGATTATCCGTACCCGCTCATGGCTTCAAGCTCATCGCCGGGCCCGGGAACCCGGATCTGTGTGCTGAGATCGCGCGAATGCTGGATGTTCCGTTCTGCAAGACGACGGTCAGCCGCTTCGCCGACGGCGAGATCTTCGTCCGCATCGATGAGAACGTCAGAGGAAACGACGTCTTCATCGTGCAGCCGACAAATCCGCCGGCCGACAACATCATGGAGCTGTTGCTCCTGATCGACGCGGCACGCAGGGCTTCTGCGGCGCGTATCACGTGCGTAATGCCCTACTACGGATACTCGAGGCAGGATCGAAAGGACCAGCCGAGAGTAGCGATTGGTGCCAAGCTGCTCGCGAATATGATCGTGACGGCGGGAGCCAACCGCGTTTTGGGTCTGGATTTTCACCAGCACCAGCTGCAGGGGTTCTTCGATGTTCCGGTCGATCACCTGTACGCGGCGCCGGTGTTCGTCTCGCATTACAGGAAGAAGGATTTGCACGAGCTCGTCGTCGTCGCGCCGGATGTAGGATCGGCGAAGATGGCGAGAGGCTTCGCGAAGAGGCTGAACGGCTCACTCGCGATCATCGACAAGCGGCGGCCGAAGGCGAATGTGTCAGAGGTCGTCAACGTCGTCGGTGAAGTTGAAGGAAAGGATTGCTTGCTCGCGGACGACATGATCGACACCGCGGGCACGGTGTCCGAAGCGGCAATAGCTCTGAAGGATCTTGGTGCGCGCGATATTTACGTTTGTGCCACGCACGCGCTCCTTTCGGGACAATCAGTAGAAAGACTTTCGAAAGCACCGATCAAGGAAGTGACGGTGACCGATACCGTCATGATTCCAAAGGCGAAGAGATTTCCGACGCTGTGCGTGTTGTCGGTTGGTGATCTGCTGGCGAAAGCGATTCGCTACATACACAGCGAGCAGTCAGTGAGCTCGCTGTTCGAAGGATAGAATCAGATGCCGGAAGTGATCGAGAAGGCAGCGAAGGAATTTGCTCTGGCGGTTTTGGACATTATTGAATGGGCGTGGCGAAAGGTCGTCGCGCCCCGGGGATGAATAACAATGGCAGTAGTCTCATTTAACGCGACCGCCCGAGACATTACGGGAAAGGGCGCCGCCCGCACCCTTCGCAGTCAGGGACAGGTTCCCGCTGTGATCTACGGCCACGGCCGCAACCCGCAGCCGCTCTCACTGAACGCGCGCGATCTCGACAAAATGCTTGGGCACATCCAGGCCGAGAGCACCGTCATCGAGGTGACGGTGGGCGGACACACGGCGAAGACCCTCATTCGTGAGATCCAGCGCCATCCGATCAGGCGCCAGATCCTTCACGTCGATTTCCAGGCGCTCGTCGCCGGTGAAAAGGTCACGGTCAACATTCCGATCGTCCTCAACGGAATTCCGGAAGGAGTGCGGCTCGAGGGAGGAGTGCTCGACCAGACGCTCCGCGAGCTCGAGATCGAAGTCGATCCGTCAGACATCCCCGATCACGTCGAGCTCGATATCACCAACATGGTGATCGGTGATTCGCTTCACGTCAGCGACATCAAGCTTCCCGAGGGTGTCAAGGTGCTCGACGATCCCGAGAGTTCGGTCGCGGTGCTTGCCGCGCCGCGCGCCGTGATCGAGGAGACTCCTGCTGTCGAAGCAGTTGAGGGCGCGGCAGAGGGTGCGCCTGAACCCGAAGTCATCGGCAAGGGCCCGGGCGACGAGGAAGAGGTTGAGGGCGGCGATGAGTCGCCTGGCAAGAAGGGCGGTGACTCGTCCGGCAAGAAGTAATTATTGGATAACCCTTGAAGGTCATAGTCGGTCTCGGAAATCCGGGCCGCGAGTACGCCGCGACACGTCACAACGTCGGCTGGTGGTTGATCGACCACCTCGCCGACGTTTGGCATTTTGACGGCTGGAAAAAAAACGGCGAATCGCACGTCGCGAACGGGACCGTCGGTGGCGTGAAGGTGCGATTGGTGAAGCCCCAGACGTTCATGAACCTGAGCGGTCAGGCACTCAAGAATTTCGTGCGGCGGCCCTTCTGGAGCCCGGCAAAGGATTTGTTAATAGTTGTCGATGAGGTTCAGCTGCCGGTCGGGCGCATCAGGATCCGCCCGCGTGGAAGCGCTGGCGGACACAACGGCCTCAAGAGTGTCGAGCATGCGCTCGGAACTCAGGAGTACGGGCGCCTTCGCATCGGCGTAGGTCCGAGCGAAGAGCGGAAGGGGATCTACAAGGATCTCGCCGATTTTGTGCTGTCGCCGTTCGCTCGTGACGAGCGTCAAGATGTTCTCGCGCTGATGCCGCAGCTCACCGCGACGGTCGAGACGTGGCTGCACGAGGGGGTTGAGAAGGCGATGAACCTCCATAATCGGCGCGCCGCCT
>DASWGL010000248.1:0-2136 GCA_036393735.1 Gemmatimonadaceae bacterium
CGGCCGGTGCGCCTGCTCGGCGTCGGAGCTCACGGGTTGCTCGAAGAGAACGAGCTCGTCCCAGTTCCCGGGTCGCTGCCGTTTTGACGATATGAGAACGTGGACAGACATCTGTGCCGACACTGACAGCAAGATGAAACGTCTTTGCGTAGGTCTGTTGCTGTGCGCCACGTTGACCGGCTGCAAGCCCCTCATCGATGCCCTGTATATGCCGAAGGAAGGCATACGCCCGGCGCGGTACAAAGTGGTTGTGGAGCGCGATGTTGCGATGAAGACGCGTGATGGCGTCACCCTTGTCGCCGACGTGCATCATCCCGACACCGACGAACGCGTGCCAACCATCCTCGTACGCATTCCTTTCTCGAATACCATGGGCAACCGCTTGCGTGCGGATGCGGTCGCTCGCTTTTGGGCGAGCCGCGGATACCGGGCCGTAATCCAGGGAACGCGTGGACGTTACAAATCCTCAGGCAATCACTATCCGCTTCTTGACGAGCGTGACGACGGAATCGACACGCTTCAGTGGCTCACCAGGCAACCGTGGTTCGATGGCCGTTTGGGCATGTGGGGTGGCTCGGCTTTCGGGTACACACAGTGGGTGCTCGCCGATCAAGTCGATCCGGGGCCCAGAGCGCTTGCGATTCAGATCGCGAGCACGAGCTTCTACGAAATGTTCTACCCGGGCAGCGCGTTCTCGCTCGAAAGCGCGCTGTCTTGGGCGGTGCGTAGTCGCGGAGCAATCGATGAAGATCCGGTGTTGGAGCACCTCGAAAAAGGCTACGCCGGCTTTCCGCTGATCGAAGCCGACGACCGCGCGGGGGGCGATATTCCTTTCTTCAACGACTGGGTGACGCATAACACTGCGGACTCATATTGGCGTGCGATTGATGGAAGCGACCGCGCCCGCAACCTCAAGGCGCCCGTGCTGCTCATGGCTGGCTGGTACGATCCGTTTCTACCGACCCAGCTGCGGGACTTCATGACTATCCGTGGGTCGGCCGATCCGCAGGTCGCGACAGAGACTCGGTTGGTAGTCGGGCCGTGGTCACATGCAGACACTGTGACACTGCCGGGCGGGGCGCCTTCGCGTGATTATCGTCAATCCGTTTTGGCACCGAGTATCGCCTGGTTCGACAGGCACCTCCGTGGAGTCGCACCGCAGCAGCGCGAAGCGCCCATAGTGATCTATGTGATGGGAGACAACGTGTGGCGCGGAGAGCAGGAGTGGCCGTTGGCGCGAGCGCGCGTAACCCCTTTCTATTTGAGCAGCAACGGGAACGCTGCAAGGGACAAGAGCGATGGACGCGTATCGCCAACCCCGCCGTCTGCGGCGCAAGGCAGCGACAGTTACGTCTACAACCCGCGCCGACCCGTTCCCTCCCGCGGCGGCGCGATGCTCGGGCCGCGCGCCGGCATAACGTCTCAGAAGGAAATAGAGGCCAGAGACGATGTGCTTGTCTACACGTCCGATGAGCTCGGAGCAGACACCGAAGTCACCGGTCCGGTGCGCGCGGTGCTGTATGTGTCGACGTCGGCGAAGAACACCGATTTCGTCATGCGACTCGTGGATCTGCACCCCGACGGCAGCGCGTACAACGTCAGTGACGGAATTCTGCGGCAGAGCTACGGTGACACCCACGATCAACCGAACAGAATCGAGATCGATTTATGGCCGACCAGCATGGTATTCAAGAAGGGGCATCGAATCCGAATCGATGTGACCAGCAGCAGCTACCCGCGCTTCGACCGCAATCCGAATACCGGGCGAGATATCGCGACCGAAGTAGAGCCGATATCGGCGAAACAAACGATTCATCATGGAAGAGATGCGCGGTCGCATGTGTTGCTTCCTGTGGTCCCCAGATCATCCAATTGAGCGAGCCATTTCTCCAGGTTTGTCATGCGATTGAATTTCCCATCACTCAGTCCGCTCTGAAAACAGAGGAGGCGACATGATCGACCGCCGCGAGTTCCTGAAGATTGCCGGCCTGACGGCCGCCTGGCCCTCCGCCGGCGCATGGGCGCAAGCCCCGGGCGTACTCGTCAACGATCTGCACTCGCAGCTCAATCCGACGCGCGTCGATCGCGTCGTGGAACCGGACTCACTCGATGCCGCGCGCGCGGCGATCGCCGCCG
>DASWGL010000249.1:0-3967 GCA_036393735.1 Gemmatimonadaceae bacterium
TCGCCACCGGACGCGAGACACAGCTCACGACCGACGGGCAAAAAGACTTTGGCTACGCCACCGACAACGCCGGCTGGGTGAAGAGCGATCGCCCCGTACTTGTCTGGTCGCCGGATTCCCGGAAGATCGCGACGTTCCAGCAGGACGACCGCCCGGTCGGTGAGATGTATCTCGTGACCACCAAGGTCGGCCATCCGGAGCTGCAGCAGTGGAAGTATCCGCTCCCCGGCGACAGCGCCATCTCGATGATCCATCGCGTGGTAATCAATGTCGACACACCGCGCGTGATTCGATTTCAGATGCCGCCGGATGCGCACCGCTCAACACTCTGCGATCACGTGATCTGCCGAGGAACGGAGTGGGCGGATGTGGAATGGTATCCCGATGGGTCGCACGTTGCGTTCGTTTCGACATCGCGGGATCACAAGCACGAGGTGTTTCGGGTTGCCGACGCCGCGACTGGCAGCGTGCGCGATGTCTTTCGGGAAGATGTGGCGACTCACTACGAATCAGGCAACGGTATCGTCAACTGGCGCGTTCTTCCCGCCTCGAATGAGGTGATCTGGTTTTCCGAACGCGACGACTGGGGACAGCTCTATCTCTACGACCTCGCGACGGGACAGCTCAAGAGCAAGATCACGAGCGGGGAGGGGAATGTCGCGCAGCTGCGTCGCGTCGACGAGAAGAACAGAACGCTCTGGTTCGTCGGCAACGCGAAGGAGCGTGGACGCGATCCTTACTTCCGTCATTTCTATAAACTCGGGATGGATGGAAGAGGGCTCGCCCTTCTCACTCCCGAAGACGCCGACCACGAGATCGCGCTAGCACCATCGGGCCAGTACTTCGTCGACACGTACTCGAAACCGGACGTGCCGCCGGTCACAGTGCTGCGGGATCTGAACGGGAAGAGCATCGTCACCCTCGAAACGGCCGACATAACGAGATTGAGCGCGACCGGTTGGAAGCCGCCGATGCCCATCACGGTCAAGGCACGCAACGGCAAAACCGATCTCTACGGCCTGATGTACGTGCCCACGAACCTGGATCGCACGAAAAAGTACCCAATCGTAAACCACATCTATCCCGGTCCGCAAACCGGGAGCGTCGGCGGCCGCAGTTTCTCACCCGCGCGCGGGGACGCACAATCGTTGGCGGAGCTGGGATTCATCGTCGTCGAGATCGACGGAATGGGAACGCCGTGGAGATCGAAGTCGTTCCACGACGCCTACTACGGTCATATGGGTGACAACACGCTCCCCGATCAGGTCGCGGGGATGAAGGAGCTAGCGGGCCGCTATCCGTGGATCGACATCAACCGCGCCGGAATCTACGGCCACTCGGGCGGAGGATTCGCCGCCGCTGATGCCATGTTCCGCTATCCTGACTTCTTCAAGGTCGGCATCTCGGAAGCCGGCAACCACGACCAGCGCGAATACGAGGACGACTGGGGAGAGAGGTACCAGGGTTTGCTGGCGCCCACGTCGGACGGCAGCGACAACTATGCGCCGGAGGCGAACCAGGTCCTGGCGAAGAATCTGAAAGGAAAACTGCTGCTCGCGCACGGCACGATGGACGACAACGTTCCGCCATACAACACGCTTCTAGTCGTCAATGAGCTGATGAAGGCGAACAAGGATTTCGATTTCATTCTCCTTCCCAACCGCGCGCATGGCTTCGGTGGCGAGCCGTACATGGTGCGCCGGCGTTGGGATTACTTCGTGAAAAATTTGTTGGGGGCGGAGCCGCCGCACGAATACGAGATCGGGCGCCTGCGAGGGGCTACACGGTAATGGGAAAAGCAACTGCAAAATATGACTACCGGCCGGGTGCCGTGTGCGGGTCGGCTGTCGGCTACGGGCTAAACCCGAAATGCACTGAGTCACGGCCCGCGGCCACGAGCCGGCACGCCGTCAGCCCCTGGCCGGTAGTCATATTTTGCAGTTGCCTAGCCGTGGTGCCAGTGACGCTCGAGGCGCAAGTCGCCCCGCCCGTGTTCACCCACGCCGATACCCTGAGAGGATCCAACACGCCGCAGCGCGCGTGGTGGGACGCCTCATTCTACGACTTGCACGTCAAGGTGAATCCAGCCGACAGCAGCATCGCCGGGTACAACGCGATTACCTATCGCGTGCTCAAGCCGGCCCCCGCGCGGGAGATGCAGATCGATCTGCAGATGCCGCTCGTAGTCGACAGCATCGTACAGGACGGACTGGAGCTGGGCGCCCGGCGCGACGGAAATGCCTTCTTTGTCACCCTCATAGCTCCGCAGAGAATCGGATCGAAGAAGACGATCGCTGTCTACTACCATGGCAGACCGACCGTTGCGACCCGTCCGCCCTGGGACGGCGGGTTCGTTTGGGCACGTGACAGCCTAGCCCGCGACTGGGTCGTGACCGCCAACGAAGGGCTCGGCGCGAGTGTGTGGTGGCCGAACAAGGACATCTATTCCGACGAGCCAGATAGCCAGCGTGTCGCGATCACCGTTCCAGACTCGCTGTTCGACGTCTCGAATGGCCGGTTACGCAGCACGACGCCGCATACCGACGGCACTACGACTTACGAGTGGTTCGTCAGAAATCCGATCAATAACTACGACGTCACCGTCAATGCCGGGCACTACGCGCACTTCGGCGACGTCTATGAGGGTGAGAAGGGGAAACTCACGCTCGATTTCTATCCGCTCGACTATCATCTCGACACGGCGAAGAAGCAGTTCCAGCAAGTGAAGCCGATGCTCCAGTGCTTCGAGAACTGGTTCGGCCCGTTTCCGTGGTACGAGGACGGTTACAAACTTGTCGAGACCCCGCACCTCGGCATGGAGCACCAGAGCGCGGTCGCCTACGGCAATCACTACAAGAACGGCTACCTCGGACGTGATCGCTCGCAGACAGGACGCGGTTTGCTCTGGGATTTCATCATCGTCCACGAGAGCGCGCACGAATGGTTCGGCAACAGCATCACGATGAAGGACGCCGCGGACATGTGGATCCACGAAAGCTTCGCGACGTACGCTGAAGGCCTGTACACCGAGTGCCAACAGGGGAAGAAGGCGGGCGCCGAGTACACCATCGGACAACGGAAACTGATCAGAAACGACGTGCCGATAATCGGCGTTTACGGCGTGAACCACGAAGGCTCGGGCGACATGTACGACAAGGGCGCCAACATGCTGCACACGATCCGCCAGCTCGTCGACGACGACGCCCGTTGGCGCGGAATTCTGCGCGGACTTGGCAAGACCTTCTGGCATCAGACAGTGACCACCAAACAGATCGAGAATTACATCAGTCGCCAGTCGGGCATGGACCTGAGCAAGGTGTTCGATGAGTATCTGCGCACGACGAAGATTCCGACACTCGAGTACAAGCTCGAGGGACAGAAGCTCTCCTACCGCTGGACCAATGTCGTGCCGGGATTTGCGATGCCGGTCAAGATCACGACATCGACGGGCACCTACTCGTGGATCAGGCCAACGGAGAAATGGAAGACGATAGCCGTGAAGCTGAACCGGCCTGAGGATCTTCACGTCGACGAAAACTTCTACGTCAACGCGAAGGATCTCCTCAAGCCGGCTCCGGACTCAACTACCGTCCGTAAAGCGCAGTAACGCGGGCGGTCCCCAGCTTGTTGGCGTTCAGATTGTATCCGACCATGGCGGACGTCGCGTTCCCGGGAACGTCGAGCTTGTCCACTTTGAGCGCGAAGAGCGTGATGTGATAGTGGTGGGGCTTGTCGCCGGCTGGGGGACACGGCCCGCCATAGCCCTTGTTTCCGAAGTCGGTCATTCCCTCCGTGCTTCCGCTCGGCGCGTTCTTTCCGTTACCCGCGCCGTCGGCTAGAGCAGTCGTCGCCGCCGGGATATTGTACATCACCCAGTGCCACCAGCCGCTTCCGGTCGGTGCATCCGGATCATACATGGTGACGGCGAAAGATTTCGTCCCGGCCGGCGGGTTCGACCACTGAAGCG
>DASWGL010000250.1:0-8954 GCA_036393735.1 Gemmatimonadaceae bacterium
GCACCGGTTCGCTGGGGAATACTCGGCACCGCCAAGATCGCGCTGGAGAAAGTCATCCCCGGGATGCGCGGAAGCGCGTTGGCACAGGTGGTCGCCATTGCATCGCGCGACATTGCAAAGGCGCGGGCAGCCGCGAACCGCCTGGGGATAGCCCGGGCGTACGGCTCGTATCAGGAACTGATCGACGATCCCGACATCGAGGCGATCTACAATCCCTTGCCGAATCATCTGCACGTGCTGTGGTCGATTCGCGCGGCCGAGCAGGGGAAGCACGTGCTGTGCGAGAAGCCGATTGCATTGACGGCGCGTGAAGCGCGCGAGCTACTCGAGGCTCGGGACAGGAGCGGAGTCCAGATCGGCGAGGCGTTCATGGTCCGGACGCATCCGCAGTGGCTCAAAGTGAAAGAGATCATCGCCTCCGGAAGGATCGGCGAGCTGCGCCTCATTGCCGGACATTTCAGCTACTATCGGCGCGACCCCGGCGACATCCGCAGTCGCGTGGAGTGGGGCGGCGGCGCGCTGATGGACGTTGGTTGTTATCCGATAACAATTTCGCGGTGGCTGTTCGGCACTGAGCCGACAGAGGTCGTCGGATTGATCGAGCGTGACCCTGAGATGCAGATCGACCGGTTGACGTCGGGACTGCTTCGCTTCGAGAGGGGACAGGCGACGTTCAGTTGCGCCACGCAACTCGTGGCGTACCAGACCATGCAGATCTTCGGAACGACGGGGCGCATTGCCGTCGGGATTCCCTTCAGCGCTCCTTCGCTTGACGAATGTCGGGTCTTCGTCGACGACGGTAGCGATTGGGCGGGCAGCGGGATTGAGACGATCACGTTTCCACCGGTCAACCAATATACGCTCCAGGCGGATCGCTTTTCGGAGGCCATTCGTGGCGTCGGAAGAGTCCCTGTCTCCCTCGAGGACGCGATGGGAAACATGGCTGTGATAGATGCTTTGTTTCGATCCGCCGAATCGCGTGTGTGGGAGCGGCCGGGATCCTGAAGCTGCGCCCGGCCAGGGCTTAAAAATGGCGGCATACAAATGGGACGCCCCGCGATGGCGCGAGGCGGCGTCCCGATGATGCTCGTGTCTCCGCGGTGCCGTCCCAGCGTAGCTCCCCGACGAGAATCTCGAGTTCGCACGTATGGAGGTCGAGATGTCACTGACGATACGAGAGCTCCCGGCTGCCGAGAGGCCTCGGGAGCGATTGCGCAGTCACGGGGCGCATGCTTTGAGCTCGAGCGAGCTACTGGCTATTCTTCTTGGTAGCGGATCGGAAGGCCGCTCCGCGCTCGGAATAGGCCAGGAGATTCTTTCCACCTGCCGAGGCTCGTTGCGGCTGCTGGCGACGCAACCCGTGGCGATGCTCACGAGCGTCAGGGGTGTAGGAACGGCTCGTGCGGTTGGTATCCACGCCGCGCTCGAGCTGGGAAGGCGAATGGCGGCGGAGGAACGGCAGGAGGGAGCGCCCGTTCGCTGGCCCCGCGATGTCTACGAGATCTTCGCGCAGCGACTGGAGGATCTCCCGGTCGAGGAGTTTCACGTCGCCGTGCTCGACTCGCAGCACCGGCTCGAGCGCGACATCACGGTAACCAGAGGCTTGCTCAATTCGTCGCTCGTGCATCCGCGTGAGGTGTTCCGGGAAGCGATCGCTGAGCGAGCTGCGGCGATCATCCTCGTTCACAATCACCCGAGCGGGGACCCGACACCCTCGCCCGACGACAGGGTAGTAACAGAACAGCTCGTACAGGCGGGGAAAGTACTCGACATACCCGTGCAGGACCACGTTATTATCGGAAGGGGACGCTACATAAGCTTCGCGGAGGCGGGACTGTTGTGACGGCAGGCGCGATCAAGGAAAAGGACACACTTCCATCCTGGCTTCAGGAGGGGCTTCCGGAGCGCCTCGACCGGGACCTGCTCGCGCGCGCCTATCGCTTCAGCGAAAAAGCGCACGAAGGCCAGAAGCGCCTGTCGGGCGACAAGTACGTGTCCCACTGCGTCGAAGTCGCGAAGATCCTCGTCGACCTGCAGCTGGATTCCACGACGGTCGCCAGCGGCCTGATTCACGATGTCGTTGAAGATACCGCGGTCACGGTTGACGACATCGAGGCCGAGTTCGGAAAGGAGATCGCCGAGATCGTCGATGGGCTGACGAAGATCGGACACCTCCCGCTCAACTCATCCCAGGACCGGCAGGTCGAGAACTACCGCAAGCTGCTGCTTTCGATCGCCAAGGATGCACGCGTCATCCTGATCAAGCTCGCCGACCGCCTGCACAACATGAGGACGCTCGAATTCCTCCCGGTCGACCGGCAGAAGCGCGTTGCTACCGAAACTCGGGATCTGTACGCGCCACTCGCGCACCGCTTTGGAATGGCGCGCGTGCGGTGGGAGCTCGAGGACCTCGCTTTCAAGCACCTCGAGCCCTCGGAGTACAAGACGCTCGCCAAGAAAGTGGCGACTCGGCGAACTGAGCGAGAGAAGGCGATCGCCCAACTCAAGGAACCACTCGACGCGCATCTCAGGAAATCTGGAATCGCCAATGTGGAGGTGACCGGCCGGCCCAAGCACCTCTGGTCGATCCAGAAGAAGATGAAGAAGTGGGACAAGCCGTACGAGGAGATCTACGACCTGCTCGCCATTCGCGTCCTCGTCGACTCCGTTCCCGACTGCTACCACGCGCTCGGCGTCATTCACGATCAGTTCACGCCGCTCCAGGAGCGCATCAAGGATTACATCGCGCAGCCGAAGTCGAACGGGTACCAGTCGCTGCATACCACCGTGTTCGGTCCGGGACGGCAGCTGTTCGAGATCCAGATCCGCACGCGCCTGATGCACCGCACCGCCGAGTATGGAATCGCGGCGCACTGGCGGTTCAAGGAAGACTCGAAGAGCGCGGACGAGCTCGACCGCGCCCTGCAGTGGTTCAGGCAGGTGCTCGAGCTACAGCTCGACGCAAAGACCCCCGATGAATTCCTGGAATTCCTGAAGCTCGATCTGTATCAGGACGAAATCTTCGTCTTCACGCCTACCGGCGACGTGATCCAGCTGCCGAAGGGAGCAACGCCGATCGACTTCGCGTTTGCGGTGCATACCGAGGTCGGCCTGCATTGCCAGGGCGCGCGAATCAACGGCCGCATCGCGAGCCTTGCGCGCGAGCTCAAGAATTCCGAGACCGTGGAGATCATCACGTCTCCATCGGCGAAACCGAGCCGGGACTGGCTGGCCCACGTCAGAACCGGAAGGGCACGTCACAAGATTCGCCAGCGACTCCGCATCGAAGAGCACACTACGTCGATCAAGCTCGGCCGGGAGATACTCGATCGTGAAATCAAGCGGAGACGGCTGGCAAAGCCGGAAGACGCTGATCTGATGAAAGTGGCCAAAACGCTCCATCTGACCGACCTGAACCATCTGATCGCGTCCGTTGGGCAGGGCGATGTAAACGTGTCGCAGATCGTGAAGGAGCTGTACCCGGACGCGGAAACCTCGGCGGATGCGCCGAAGCCGGGTCCGCTCGACTGGCTCGTGGATCGCGTCCGCGGGACTCCAAAGGGCGTTCGGATTCAGGGTGTCGACGGGATGATGGTCCGCTACGCCCAATGCTGCCAACCCGTACCCGGAGACCCGGTTGTGGGGTACGTAACACGGGGTCGCGGAGTCAGCATTCACCGCTCGGATTGTCCAAACCTTCTGATGCTCGTCCAGGAGCCGGAGCGCCGGCTCGAGATAGATTGGAAGGAGCTGGAAGGTGAGAAGTTCATGGTTCGGCTAGCCTTAGAAGCCACGGACAGAAGGGGACTCTACGCCGACCTTGCCACCGCCGTTTCGGCGACGGGCACCGATATCCGAAGCTTCGAGCTGCACAGCTCTGACGGCCACGTGATCGGTGAGCTCGCCGTCGAAGTCGGCAACCTTGCTCACCTTCAAAAGATTCTGAAAGCAGCCAGACGCGTGAAAGGCGTGACCGAGGTCGCGCGGCGCGAGCGGTTGTCCAGCGATATAAAGAATGGCCAAAGCGGCATTTGATCTGCGGGCTCCTTTCGAGCCAGCAGGTGACCAACCAAGAGCGATTGCGGAGCTGACGAAGGGACTCGACCGGGGCGACCGGTTCCAGACCCTGCTCGGCGTGACCGGATCCGGAAAGACGATGACGATCGCGAACGTCATCAGAAATTTCGGGCGGCCGACGCTCGTGCTCTCCCACAACAAGACTCTCGCGGCACAGCTGTACGGCGAGCTGAAGGGCTTCTTTCCGCACAACGCGGTCGAGTACTTCATCTCGTACTACGACTATTACCAGCCGGAAGCGTACGTCCCTACGACCGACACTTACATCGAGAAGGATGCGTCGATCAACGAGGATATCGACCGGCTGCGGCTGCGCGCGACGTCCAGTCTCATGGAGCGCGACGACGTAGTCATCGTTGCAACAGTCTCCGCCATCTATGGACTGGGCGATCCGCGGAGCTATCGCGAGCAGATGGTGACGCTCACCAAGGGGCAGAGGATTCCGCGTGACGACATCCTGAGATCGCTGGTGAAGATCCAGTACTCCCGCAACGACATGGGTCTCGAGCGTGGGACCTTTCGCGTGCGCGGCGACACTGTGGAGATTCTTCCCGCCTACGAAGAGCAGGGCGTGCGGGTCGAGATGTGGGGCGACGAGATCGAGCGAATTAGTAAGATTAATCCTCTGACCGGGGATACAATCGCCAATCTCGAGAAAGCGGCGATCTATCCGGCGAAGCACTTCGTGACCTCGCGTCCGACGATCGAGCGCGCGGTCGGGCTTATCCGTGAGGAGCTGGCGGAACGCCTCACCGAGCTGCGCTCATCGGGGAAGCTGCTCGAAGCGCAGCGGCTGGAGTCGCGCACCAACTTCGATATCGAGATGATGCTCGAGATCGGCACGTGCGCCGGCATCGAGAACTACTCGAGGCATCTATCCGACCGCGGGCAGGGCGAGCGGCCGGCGTGTCTGTTCGACTATTTCCCTGAGGATTTCCTCGTTGTCGTGGACGAGTCGCACGTCACCCTGCCGCAGATCGGCGGGATGTTCAACGGCGACAGGGCACGAAAGCTCACCCTGGTCGATTATGGATTCCGCCTGCCGAGCGCGCTCGACAATCGCCCGCTGATGTTCGATGAGTTCCTTTCTCTGACGCCGCGCGCGCTCAACATCACCGCGACCCCGGGTGAAATCGAGCTGCGCCTCTCGGAGGGCGTCATCGTCGAGCAGATCATTCGTCCGACCGGTCTCGTCGATCCGGAGATCGAAGTGCGTCCCGTGCGCGGCCAGGTGGACGATCTGTTGAACGAGATCCGCGTTCGCGAAAGGAAGGGCGAGCGCGTTCTCGTCACGACTCTCACCAAGCGAATGGCGGAGGATCTCGCCGACTATCTCCAGCAGATGGGAGTGCGCGTGAGGTACATGCACGCGGACATCGATGCGATCGAGCGCATGGAGATCGTACGCGGGCTGCGGCTCGGCGAGTTCGATGTTCTCATTGGAATCAACCTTCTGAGAGAAGGATTGGATCTGCCGGAAGTCTCGCTCGTTGCGATTCTCGACGCCGACCAGGAAGGATTCCTGCGCAGCGATCGCTCCCTCATTCAGACCGTCGGGCGCGCGGCGCGACACCTCAGCGGACGCGCGATCTTTTACGCGGACAAGATGACCGGCTCGATGCAACGGTGCATCGACGAGACCAATCGTCGCCGTGTGATTCAGACCGCGTACAACGTCGAGCACGGAATCACGCCGGTGAGCGTCAAGAAGAGCGTCGATCAGGTCCGCTTTACAACCCGCGTTGCCGACTCGCGGCTGGAGCGGGACGAGCGGGAGAAGGAAAAGCTGCGCCGCGTAGCGGAGTCTGGCGCGCACTACAGGGCTGACAATCTTCCGGCACTCATCGCCGATCTCGAGGCGCAGATGCGCGAGGCGGCGACCAACCTGGACTTCGAGTCGGCCGCTCGCATTCGTGACGAGCTGTTCGAGGTCAAGGCCAAGGCGGGGCGTCAGGAAAGCAGTCGAGGATCGCTGGCGGGCCTTCACGGCCGCTAGGGATGCCAGCTCACCGGCACGTCGTTCCTCCGCGCGCTGACCGAGGTCACCTAAAGGTCACCGAGGGTGAGCTCCGTCATTGGGGACAGGAGCTTGGCCGCTCGATCTCGCCTCCGCTGCTCGTAACGCTTACCGGCGAGCTGGGCGCCGGCAAAACCACGCTCGCACAAGCAATCTGTCTGGGTTACGGAGTGCGCGATGAGATCACGAGCCCGACCTACGCTCTCATCCACGAATATCGCGCGCCGAGTTCGGCCGTGTTTCATATCGATCTGTATCGGCTCGATTCGCCGGACCAGCTCACGAACATCGGCTGGGACGAGATCATATCGTCGCGGTCGCTGATCCTCGTCGAGTGGCCCGAGCGCGCCGGGCAGCGGCTTCCGGACGATCACTTGCCGATCGATCTCGATTACGTTCCCGCCGATCCGATTCGACGGATTCTGCTCGCAGGGTAAGTGTCGCGGGACCGGGATGGGTGCGAGCTTATAGCCGACAACATTTACAGATGGTGAGAGGTGCGAGGTTGGAAGCGTGTCTTGCGGGCGTTCGAGCAATGATGGGCTCGTCACCGTCTCTAACGGGGTGGCGTTCGGGGCGGGCCAGCTGAGACTATTGTGACGATGCCGCTTTACACGCTCGCCCTCGAAGGGGCGACTTACGAGGGCAGCGTCGCATTGCTGCGTGAGTCGGAGGTCGTTTCCGAGCGAACATTGACGGCTGATGAGGGGCATCCGCAGGGGAGGGGGGGCGAGAGGCTAATGCCCGCTGTCGCGGAATGCATCATGGAAGCCGGAGTGAAGAAAGGGGAGATCGGGCGAATCGTGTGCGGGTCGGGGCCGGGAAGCTTCACGAGTCTGCGCGTTGCCGGATCGGTGGCGAAGGGGCTGGCGGCGGGGTATGGCGTCGAGCTTTACGCCGTCTCGTCGCTTCTGCTCACCGTAACGGGGGCACAACCGTCCCTCCCCATCGGGGAATATCTCTCGGTTCTCGATGCGATGCGGGGCGAATTCTTTGCAACGCGCATCGTTCTTCGGCCGGGAGGCGCGGCGACTCAACCCGAGCCGCCGGCGCTCTTATCAGCCGAACAGCTCGCGGATCTTGCTCAGAGGCAGCGAGCGCTCAGGATAGTCGGTCCGGGCCAAGAGATCGAGGCACTTCCCCATGCTCGTGGAGTCGCACCCTTGCTGGCCGCGATCATCGAAGCCGGCCCGGTAGATCTCGCGTCATGGGAGCCAGACTACGGTCGTCTCGCCGAGGCGCAGGTGCGCTGGGAAGCGGCGCACGGACGGCCTCTCAGAGCGTGACCGCGTTTCTTCGGCCCGCCGTTGAAGCCGATCTGAATCAGATCGTTCAGATCGAGCGAGCCTCCTTTGCCGATCCGTGGACGGAGGAATCATTTCGCCGTCTGCTCGGCGGTCATCCTGCTATCTTTCAAGTGATTGGGTACCCGCCGGATACCGGAATCGCCGGCTACGTGATCGCATTTTCGGTTGGCGAAGACGCTGAGCTTCTGAACGTGGCGGTCGAGCCGAAGTTTCGCGGCCGAGGATTGGCCGGACAGATGCTCGATGCGGTGCTGATAGAGCTGGGGGGCCGTGGAGTGCGGACCGCGTTTCTGGAGGTCCGGGAATCGAACGCCGCGGCGCGCGCTCTCTACGGCTCGCGGGGCTTCACCGAGATCGGCAGGCGGCGGAATTATTATCGACGGCCGGTCGAAGACGCGCTGGTGATGCGCCGGGTTCTGGAGATCGCTGAGGGTGATGAGAAAAGATCGGCGGGCCGTTTTGCTGACCGTTGAAATCGTTGGTTTGCTCGGGCTCTGAGCCCATCTATACTATTCTGGGCGGGAACAAACTCTCGCCAGGAGGCACAGTGAGCAGAAGTCTGAATAAAGTGATGCTGATCGGAAACCTGGGCAGCGATCCCGAAGTCCGCTCGACGACGGGTGGCAACAGGGTCGCGACATTCTCGCTCGCGACGAGCCGGACGTGGAATTCGGCAAATGGTGAGAAGCAGGAGAAGACGGAGTGGCACCGATGCGTGGTCTGGAACACCAAAGGCACAGGCCTCGCCGACGTCGTCGAGAAGTACTGCAAGAAGGGCGATAAGCTCTTCGTCGAAGGCCGCATCGAGTATCGCCAGTGGCAGGACAAGGAGAATCAGACTCGCTACAGCACCGAGATCAACGTGCGCGAGCTCGTGATGCTCGGCGGTGGCCGCGGTGCCTCGGGTGGTGGCGATTTTGATGGCGAGAGCGGCGGAAAGAGCCGCGCGCCGGCAGCGGCCGGAGCTAAGACCGGGACGGCGGCAACGGGCGGGGCGGATTTCGAGGATTTCCCCGGAGCGCTCGAGGAAGCCGACGACGATTTACCTTTTTAACTGGCGCCTGCTAGATGTCTTCACGATGCGGCCCCGCGTAGCGGGGCCGCATCTGCTATCTGGAGGACTAAAGCAAGGAGCTCTCTGCTCTGCAGCTAATCGCCTGGAGCTCTTCCGTGCTGACTGCTCCCTGCCTTTGGTATTCTCGTGGCGTAGGCCACATCCGAATTCCGACGCCGAGATAGTGACTTTCCCCGTATAGGTGCCGTCCATTGGTTGGCATCTTACTATCCGTCAAGCTCCGGGAGCACGAGTGATCGGTCATTTCCTGAAGGCATCGTCAAGAACAGCAACAAGATCAGGCGTCAGCGCCTCTATCCTCGGCGCCGCGTTGATTCTTGCGGCGAGCGGCGTCAACAGCGCCCTCGCGCAGGTGCCGAGCTCGCCGGATACAGCGCAGGCCGATACGGTGCAGCCTGTGCGGACCGATACCACGAACAACCTCGTCATGACCGCCGACACCACCAGGGAAGTGAAGCATGTGGTGAAAAAGGGCGAT
>DASWGL010000251.1:0-6293 GCA_036393735.1 Gemmatimonadaceae bacterium
AAGATAAGGCGCTCGCCGTCAGCCGTGGTGACGTAGCCGGAGAGCGAGCGCGCCTCCGCGATCGAGCCGGTCTTTGCGTGCACGTTTCCCTCGGCCGGCGTGCCTTTCATCCGGTCCTTGAGCGTGCCGTCGACACCAGCGATGGGCATCGCGTTGTAGAAAACGGCGAACGCCGTGTCCTGCTGAATCCGGTCGAGCACCCTCACGATCGTCTCCGGCGACACGAGATCGTGGCGGGAAAGTCCGCTTCCGTCGCGAATCACGAATCCGTCTGGCTGCACGCCCCAGGCGAGCAGCTGCTGTCCCACGATCTTTCGCGCGCTGTCGGATGTGCCCATTCCGCCGCGCTCGAGCCCGATCGTCTTAAGCAGTATCTCCGCGATCTGGTTCTGCGACGGCTTCATCAGCGCCGGAATAATGTTCCGCATGGGAAGCGAAGTGAACGTGAACAGCGTGTCCATCTTGATGGGAGTCGCCAAAATGCTATCCATCACTCCTGCTTCAACGGTGATGTGCTTTCGCACCAGCGCGTCGTGCAGCGCGTTGAGGTATCCTGTCGCGGGATCCTTTGCGGGTCCCGAGTAGAGGCTGTCGCGCACAGTGTCTGGCGGCGGACGCAGCGCCGTTGGCGCCATTCCTTCGTTGAAGATCAGCTCGTCCACACCCGCGCCGTAGTACTCGCCGAGGTCGTCCCATTCCCATCCGTAGCCGTGGATGGAGTCCGGGAACGCGTTGCCAACGCGCGCTAACGAGCCGTTGACCTGCCTGATTGCATGAGCGCGAATCGAATCGGCAAGCGCGTCCATTACCGTCGTGGCGACTCCTCTCATATTGTCGCTAATAGTTGGATCGCCACGCCCGATCACTAGAAGATCGCCGTCGAGGAGAGAATCGCGTACTTCGCCGTTGGCCAGAAAAGTGGTTTTGTAGGTGTAATCCGGCCCGAGCAGCGTCAGCGCCACAGCACTGGTGATGATCTTCATGTTGGACGCCGGCATGAACAGCTTGCCCGCGTCCTTCGAGTAGAGGGTGTCGCCGGTGCGCGGATTGACGATCAGCACACCCCAGTGCGCATTTCTGAACACCGGCTGCGACGTCAGCGAGTCGATGGTATGCCCAAGCTCGCCGCGCGATGAAACGGGATGAACCGTCCGCATCACGGATACGCAGGCGGTGAGCGCGAACGGCGCGATAGCGATTGCAAGCGCACGCGCTACCCGGCGGCGCGCGACATAATCTGACACCGTTGTGGGTTACTCCCTGCTGTAGGTAGCGCTGAGGCTGTCGTCTTCCCCGACGGTGACGCGCATCACTTTGGCCGGCTTCGGCAGCTCCTTCTCGACGCGCTCGAAGATGTGGCGCGCCAGATTCTCCCCGGTTGGAACGAGCTTGCCGTCAGCGAATTCCGGTACGTCGAGATTGATGTTGCGGTGATCGAAGCGATCCTTCACCTGCTCCTTGAGGATCCGGTCGAGGACGCCGAGGTCAACGACGAATCCCGTCTTGTCGTCGATCGGGCCGCCGACTGTCACGTCGCACACGTAGGTGTGCCCGTGAAAGTTCGGCCAGGCGCAGGCACCAAAGGTGCTGGCATTCTTCTCGTCGCTCCACTCGGGGCGGCTGTATCGATGCGCGGCTGAGAACGAGATTCGTCTGGTAAGAGAAGCGCTCGGCATGCCTTAATTTGCGCAATGCCGAGCGCTGGTGCCTAGTGATCGTCGTTCATCACGTTCGGGGTTGCGTCCGAGCCGCTGAGGCCTTCTGGCGTCGGACCATCGGGTGGATTCCACGGAATCCCTCCTTCGATGGCTTCCTGCATGTCGGTCGTTCCGAATAGCTCCGCGCGGAGGTCTTCGTGCAGATGCGCGGCTTCCGGGTCTTCGGAGCGCGCACTATCTCCGAGCAGTAGCCCTTCGTGCAGCTCCTCGTCGACCACGTGCTCGTCGATCGGCTCGGGACTCTCGGCGCGTCGAATTGGATCGACGACGATGTTGTTACGGAGCTGCTTGAGACCGATGAGATCGGTAACGACGTGCTCGACGATGCGAAGCTCCTCCTCGGTCCCAACGCGACCGGCGAGCCTGACGATACCATCTCGAACAAACACCTCGACGTCATCCGGATCGAAGGCGAGCTGCTGGTCGAAAGTGTCGCGCAGGAGCGCGCGCAGCTCGTTGTCGCTCAGCTCGTCGGTCTCCCTCATGTCCTCGTAATCCTTTTCCACGCTTCCTCCGGGTCCGCCCACCGAGGAGCGGTTCAGGTTACCGAAAGAACAGCAGAGAGGCGCCGACCGTCAGAGCCCGATTGTTCTTCCAGAATGAGCGGGCCTGATTGCCAGTCACGGCAGCAGTCCCGCCGGTGGGAATTATGTAGTACGCGACCGGGTACTTCAGCTGGTAGAGGTAGTCGTTCCAGTCCACTGTCAGCTGAAACCGCCCCCCCGGGACGTACTTGAGACCCCCACCAAAATTGAAAGCAAACGGAGTGCCGAAAGTGTAGGGATCCGCCCCAAACGAGCAGCCGCAAGTTGCTACACCGGCACCAAGATTTACGACCGGCACAATGTGATGAAAGCTCTTCTCGCCCGTGAGATTGAGAGCGAGATCGAAGTCGAAAAGATTGACCGAGACATTCTGCTTCCCGAGCTGGCGCGCCGTCCCGGTCTTGGTGGGATCGATCGCGAAGCGACTGCTGTTGACGTGCGACCAGCGCGCCATCAGGAAAGCGGGGCCGCCAACATGAATCTGGTAGCGAAGCCCGTACATCGGACCGTCGCGCGGCGCGATGCCGATGGGGTCCTTGCCCGCCGTGTAGTGACCGCCGAAGAACGTGAACTCCTGGCTGGTCTCGAGATCGCGGTAGGGACTGTTTTCAGGAAGATGTCCGGCGACCTGCGCGCGCGCGGTCGTCGCAATACAAGCAAGCGCCAGAGCGCTCAATAGGTGCTTCACTAATCGACTCCAAGAGTGGCGCCGGTCATCTCCGGCGGCTGCTCGATACCGAGCATGGACAATATAGTTGGCGCAACATCGCACAAAGCGCCGCCCGAGCGCAGCCGCTGCTCCTGGTCCCAATCGACGACGACCAGCGGAACCGGATTGGTGGTGTGCGCGGTGTGCGGACCTCCCGTCTCCGGATCGATCAGCATTTCCGCGTTTCCGTGATCGGCAGTAACGATCAACCTCATCCCCGCGCTTTCGGCTGCCTTCAACACACGAGCGAGCGACTGATCGACGGTTTCCACCGCCCTGATCGTCGCCGGGATCGATCCGCTGTGACCAACCATGTCGGCATTCGCGTAGTTGCAGAGAATGAAATCATGCTCACCCGATGTGATCCCCTTCACCAGCGCGTCGGTCACTCCAGCGGCGCTCATTTCCGGCATGAGATCGTACGTCGCCACCTTCGGGCTCGGCACCAGGACGCGGTGCTCGCAGGGAAATGGCGCTTCGACGCCGCCGTTGAAGAAGTAAGTCACATGCGGGTACTTCTCGGTTTCCGCCGTTTTCAGCATGTCGAGCCCGCGAGACGACAAAACCTCGGCGAGAATCCGCGCCATGGACGTGGGAGCGAACGCGACCGGGACGTTGAAGGTTTTATCGTAGTTGGTGAGGGTGGTCACCGCCAACTTTGGCCTCGGCGAGACATCGAAGCCGTCGAAGCCTGGATCGATCAGCGCCCGCACGATCTGCCGCATCCTGTCCGACCGATAATTGAAACAGATCACGGCGTCGCCGTCCTTCATCGGCGCCACCGGCTTGCCATTCTCGGTGACGACCACCGGCAGCATGAACTCGTCGGTCTTTCCCGCTTCGTAGGTCTTGCGAATGGAATCGAGCGGATCAGTGACCGGGGGTCCCTCGCCGAGCACAATAACGCGATAGGCCAGCTGCGTGCGGTCCCATCGCTGATCGCGGTCCATCGCGTAATAGCGACCCGAGACGCTCGCGATTTTCGCGGGCGAGCCGATCTTCCTGATGTGATCGAGCAGCTCCTCCATGAAGCCGAGCGCGGACTTGGGCAGAGTGTCGCGTCCGTCGAGGAAAGCATGGATCGCAACCCGCTTCAGGCCTTCCCGCTTCGCCAGCTCGAGCATCGCGTACAAGTGGGTGTCGATCGCGTGCACGCCCCCCGAACCGATCAATCCCATCAGATGCAGTGTCCCGTCATTCTTCTTCACTTGCCTGCATGCACCCGTGAGAGCGGGATTGCTGAAGAAGGTCCCGTCGGTGATGGCCGAAGAGATGCGTACAAGATCCTGCATCACGACGCGTCCAGCGCCGAGATTCAGGTGTCCGACCTCGCTGTTGCCCATTTGCCCTTCAGGCAGGCCGACGCGAAGGCCGGAAGCTTCGAGCAGCGTGCGCGGACCGCGCCCCCAGAGCGAATCCCAGGTTGGGGTGTTGGCGAGTGCGATCGCGTTGCCTTCGGTTTCATGGCGGTAGCCCCAGCCATCGAGTACGATGAGCGCGACTGGCCGCGCGCGCGGTGAGATAGCCATAATATCAGTAATGTAATTCACCCCGACGAGAGGGCGCGACGAGACACAATGGAGATCTTCAGACCTAAGCAGGAGACGGGACCGGAGACGCGCCGCCGCGCCGACCGCGCCGCGGAAGGCGACCGTCGCCGCGGCACGTGGCGCGATTTCAGACGTGCCTATCCGGGTTTCGTTTTCGTGCTCGGGCTCGGGCTGGTCGCGATGATTGCCGTCGACGCCTGGCTCGTCGTCAAGCGCGTGAAATACAATCATGACGTGAAGCAGCTCCGGGAGCACATGACGCAGGCGGAGCGCGAGCGCTCCGATGCGATCGTACAGGCGGAGCAGAACAAGCTCCGGATCGCGATAGAGCTGGCCAAGCGGCAGGCATTGTTCAACAAGAAGCTGCACCTGAACGTGTCGGTCGACAGCTCGCGCATGTACCTCACTCGCGAAGGCGCGCTGCTGCGCGAGATGCCGGTGCAGTTCGGACCGGAACGATCACCGTCCGAATCGTCGGACGCACCGCCCGCGGCGATTCCACGCGGAGAGCGTACGGTCGCGGATCTCTCCGAGACAAAAATCACTCTCGACGGAGGGACCCAGATACTGTCGTCGAACGGCGCCCGTCTTGCCAACGATTCGACACCGATCCCGCCCGGGTCGCTTCGCATCAGCAGCGAGGATATGAAAGCGATAATGCCGAACCTAAGTGCCGGTATGAAGGTATACTTCTACTGAGCAGCGCCCGGTTCAGCCAACGCGGTAAATGAGGTAGCAAATGGGAGTGAGCAGAATCTTTTCGTACGGCGGCAAAACGGTCTGGATGCTGATCTCCGGCTTCATCATCGCGGCGATACTCAGCGTCATGCTGCTCACGAAAACGGCGGAGCTGCGCTACCAGCGCGACGTCACCCGAATGGTCTACAACGACAACCTCGGTGTTCTCAACGAGGTGAAGTCGAAGCTCGGCATGACCGGCGACAGCCTCAAGTCGTTGATGAGCCAGACCGCGGCGGAGGCGACGAATCAGCCGTACATAGTGGTGAGCATGGCCGACCATCGGCTCTGGTACAAGCAGGGAAAGGAAATTCTGTTCGACGCGCCAGTGGCGACCGGCAGCGGCAAGGAGTTGGTCGGCGGCGCGGCGGGACAGTGGCGCTTCGAGACGCCGCGCGGGCGGCTCACCGTGAAGGGCAAGGATGAAGATCCGGCCTGGGTTCCCCCCGATTGGCACTACGTCGAGCAGGCGCACAAGAAAGGCCTGGGAATCGTGCACCTCGATCCGGGTGAAAGGATTCCGACGGGTGATGGTGGGGTTCTTACCACCCAAAACGGCGAGGTGGTGAAACGTTACAACAACGGCACTACGGTGTCCTTAGGTGGGGGCGTCGAAGGAAAGGAGATCGTTGTGAATGGGAACATCGTCGTTCCGCCATACGGAACCACCGCCCGGAGGTATATGGGCGTGCTGGGAACGCGCCGTCTCGAGCTCGGCGACGGCTATGGGATCCACGGTACTGATCACCCCGAATCGATCGGGCAGTCCGTGAGCCATGGCTGCGTGCGCATGCGCAACGAGGATATCGAGCGCCTGTACCCGATGGTCGCGGTCGGGACCCCTGTCTACATCTATTAAAGCAGCTTGGAGTCTGGAGTCGTAGGGGAGCGAAGGGATCGTCCTACCGGGGAAGAGCTCGAGCTTCCCGACGATCTCCCAGTCCGAAAGCGCCGCACCGCGCGTATCGTCTGGATCACCGTGGGTGCGGTCGCACTGGTTGGCGCATTCCAGTTCCTCCAGGCCGCGAGCGAC
>DASWGL010000252.1:0-2721 GCA_036393735.1 Gemmatimonadaceae bacterium
CTTCTCCCAGTCCGGAGGCGTGCGTCTGGCTACGACGCGGACGTGGTCTCCAGCATCGAGCAAAGCCCGCACGACTTCCCTGCCGAGGAAGCCGGTTCCACCGGTGATGACCACGGGAGCTTGGCCGGACACTCGGGGCGCTGAGTCAACCGCGGGGTATGAAGTAACGAGTGCCTCGGCGATGCGCTCGCAGATGCTGACGGTCTCGATCAGATTCGATCGCGTGACCGGTGAATCGCGATTCGCGCGAACGGCCTCGTAGAATGCGCCAAAGATTTCGGCGAGCCCGGGGTAGCTTCTCTGGCGCTTGAGGAAGCGCTTCCCCATCGCTGCCGTTGTCCCGGTCAATAACTGCCTAGCCAGCCGATAGGGCGAAACGAGCTTGTCTATGCCGGAGGAACCCGGTCCCAGATTTCGCTGTACCGTGCTGCGCACATAATCCGCGTTGATTGACCCGTTCGTCCCAACGAGCCGCAGAAAGCTTTCGACCGGGCGGCCATCGAGCGTCACGACGAGGGTGCCAGTCAGCGGGCCCCGACGAATGAGAGCATGCACAGTCCCTCTCGGACCGATCTCGACCGCAACAAGCTCCGTCGTGCCTTCTACAGCGCGCTCCAGAAAATCCAGAAGCAGGTAGACGGGATGTGGAAGGATGTCGAGCAGCTGCAGATCATCGCGGAGCGGAGCGCGACCGCTCGGGTCGTGCTTCACCGCACGAAAAGAGAAATAGCTTTCGACGTGAGTGAGCTGCCCCACAGCAGGCAACAGCTCGCGAGCTCGGCGCGTTGGTGGTTCGTACAGGAGCTGGTGGCCGGGACAGATCTTGAGTCCCTTGCTGTCGGCAAGCCTCACCAGGCGGGCGGCGGCCGCCCGTGTTTCGACAAACGGTTTCTCGACGTAGACGTGGCAGCCGGCTTCGAGAGCCTGCTCTGCGAGCGCCTCGTGGGTGTGCGGCGGCGTGCAGACATGCACGAGGTCGACGGATTGAGCTCGCAGGAATTCCTTCAGCGATGCGAAACCAGCAAGGTTCGGCTGTATCCGCCGGATGGCGTCGACCGCGGCAGAGTCGGGATCGATGACGGCCGTTACGGTAGCGAGGCCGGGTAGCCGCGCGATGGCCCGCACGTGCTGCCGCGCCATCTGGCCAGCACCGAGGATACCAACACGCAGTAGGGGAACTGACGTCGTCGCTGGCGAAAAACTGCCAGGGGTCATCTGAGTTGGTTCTGAGTGAAAGTAGGTCGAAGTCAGCTGTCGCGACGATCTGTCCCCAATCGCCTGAGCGGCAGTCAACTGCGTTGTGCTCCACGGATGACAAGCCCGAGTGCAAATGCAACGCCGCGTTCGGATTCGCCCGCGGCTCTGATGTGGATAGGCCTAAGTTCTTTCCACATCGATAGTTGCGCAGCAAGGCACAACTCATTCTAGCGGAGAACAATGAGTTCTGCGCCGCGTGTGTCGCGTCAATGCAACAGTGTTTGAGCCCCGCCCCGATCCATTCGCTGCGGGTACGGGCCGCTATAGCTATGGCGCGCGACTTTGTTGCGCGAGCGGCGGAGATGGTGGCCAGCGGTTCGCGCGATACTTCCTAACGGCCGCTACGGTTTCGTGGCGCCCTCACTACAGCCGGTGAAGGGCCTATGCGGAATTCGATACCGCAGGTGCCTCCTCAGTGCCTCAAATGGGAAAATTTCAACACTCCTCTACTTGCATAACCCGGAGGCAGGGTTTCACCTTCACGTCTGCGCGAGTAGCGCGCCTAAAGGATGTAAATGAGGAATCTGTGTATTTCTACGGCGCACCAAGGGCGCCCACGTGGCTATTTCAGGCCGCAATGAATCATTCTCAATGAGAATAACGCGCAATTCGGACGTGCGTCGTCTCCTCGTCATTACCTACCATTTTCCTCCGGATGGCGCCGTTGGCGGACAAAGGTGGGCTGGGTTGTCCAAGTATTTGGCGCGATTGGGCTGGGAAGTGCACGTGATCACCGCCTCCGCGGGTGGTCCACAACAGGCCACTCCGGGTGTGTACCGACACGTCCGTCGTCGTCGACGCACTTTGAACGATGTCTACAAGGCTCTCGCTGGTCGCTTCAGGCAAACCTCGAACAGGGATCGCCCGCTCGCGCCGGAGAATCCAGATCGGCCTCGCCCCGTCTCGCTGCTGCGGCCGGTCGTCGCTGCGCGCAGGATTCTTCGCAGCTCAATGGATTTCCCCGATCCCGGGCGAGGCTGGGTGGAGCGTGCTACTGGCGCGGCGCGATCTCTATTGCGCGAACGAAAGTTTGATATCGTAATCACGAGTGGACCACCGCATTCAGCTCACTTCGCCGGCCTGCTCGCGACCCTTGGCCGAGACGCGCAGTTCTGGATCGACATGCGCGATCCGTGGTCCCTTATCCATGACATGAACGCGCCCGACGATTGGTTGGTCCGCGCTGAGCGGTTTCTGCTGCGGCGACTGGAGCGCTTGGTATTTCCACGCGCGGCGAAAGTCATTGTGAATACTCGGGAATTCGCGTCGGCGCTGAGGATCACTGAGCCGGAGCTCGACGTGACCTGGTTCCCCAACGGCATCGATTTGGAGGAGGTCCCACTGCGCGACGCAAGCGCCGTCGAGCAAGGCTCCATCGCGTATGTCGGCACGCTCTACGCCGGCCGCAATCTGTCATCGGTGTGCGCAGCGATGCGAGTGTTGTTGAGGGATCGGCCCGAGGCT
>DASWGL010000253.1:0-2911 GCA_036393735.1 Gemmatimonadaceae bacterium
TTGGATTGAAGGAAGGTGGCGTCGGTTACATCTACGACGATCGCAATCGCGCGCTCATTCCCGACAGCGTGCACGCGCGCGTCGAGGAGCTGAAGCAGGAGATAATCGCTGGACGCATCAAAGTGCCCAGCACCCTATGAGTCAGCGGGAAGGGGGAAGAGGGACGGGGGAAGAGGGGGACCAGTCCGAATTCCAGGCTCCCCAGCTTCCCTCTTCCCTCTTCCCGCTTCCCGCGATTCCTGCGATTCGGATGGCAGGGATCGACAAGTCGTTCGGCGCCATCCGAGCCAATCGCGGCGCATCGCTGGAGGTCTTGCCCAGAGAAATCCACGCCCTCGTCGGTGAGAATGGCGCCGGCAAATCGACGCTTATGCGCATACTCGGCGGATTGATGAAGCCGGATGCGGGCCATGTCCAGGTAAACGGTCACGATGTGACGGGATGGTCGACGAATGAGGCGATCGCGGCAGGGATCGGCATCGTTCACCAGCACTTCATGCTCGTGCCAACGCTTTCAGTGGCCGAGAATCTCGTGCTGGGCTGCGAGCCGAAAACGCGAGGGATCGTTCTCGATTACAAACGCGCCGCCGACGATGTGCGCAAGCTCTCGAATGAGACTGGCCTCGTCATCGCACCCGAGAGGCTTATCTCGGACCTCTCGGTGGGCGAGGCGCAGCGAGTGGAGATTCTGAAGGTGCTTTTCCGCGGCGCCAGGATTCTCGTTCTCGACGAGCCGACAGCAGTTCTGTCGCCGCCCGAGGTTCGCGAGCTGTGGACCGTGCTCCGTCGCCTGCGTGACAACGGGGCGACGATCGTTCTCATCACGCACAGGCTCGATGAAGTCGTGGAGCTTTCTGACACGATCACGGTGATGCGTGGGGGCCAGACGGTCGCGCGCATCAAGACGTCGGACACCACGCCGGCTGAAATCGCGCGCCTGATGGTGGGTCGTGAAGTTTCGCTCTCCGCCGGGAAGCGAGTTCAGCCGAGCGGTCGTCCCGCAGGTTCGCAGCCGAATCAGGGACTCGACGTGCGGAATCTCAGCGTCACGGGATCGCGCGGCATCCGCGTGATCGACGGTGTCAACTTCAGCGTGAAGCCGGGGGAGATACTCGGCATCGCCGGCGTCGAGGGAAACGGACAGACTGAGCTGATCGAGGTGCTCGCCGGTTTGCGGTCGGTTTTCGCCGGCGACATCCTGATCGATGGCGTCGACATCACGCGTCGCAGTGTCGCGCAACGACACGATGCCGGCCTCTCGCATATTCCGGAAGACAGACACCGGCGCGGACTCATTCTCGAGTACACCGTCGCCAACAATCTCATTCTCGGAGTTCAGAAGTATTTCTCCAGCAACGGGATTATCGATCGCGGCCGCGTGATGGAGAACGCGATGCGGGAGATCACCTCCTTCGATATAAGGCCGCCCAACCCGCTTCTCGCCGCGCGCTCGCTATCGGGTGGTAATCAGCAGAAGGTCGTCGTCGCACGAGAGATGGGACGCGGGTTTTCCGTCCTGCTCGCCTCGCAACCGACACGTGGAGTGGATGTCGGGGCGATCGAGTTCATTCACCAGCAGCTACTGAACGCGCGCGCTCAGGGGAAGGGGATCCTTCTCGTCAGCGCGGAGCTCAACGAAGTGCTCGCGCTATCCGATCGCATCGCGGTGATGTATCGCGGCAAATTCGCGGTGGTGATGCCCGCCGCTGAGGCCAGCGAAGAGGTGCTTGGCGAGTACATGATCGGCACCAAGAAAGGCAACGCCGCGTGAGCGCGTCGTCGCTGGCGGGGGGCACGCAGCCGACCTTTCCCGCACCGCCCTGGCGAGAGCGCGCCGAAGAAGCACTGATCCCTCCGCTCGTTGCGTTACTCGTCGCGCTCATTTGCGGCGACCTTCTGATTCTGAGCTACGGCCAGTCACCGGCGGCCGTTTACCGGCTGCTGCTCGAAGGAACGTGGGGCAACGCCTACGGATTCGGACAGGTTCTGTACAAGGCAACGACTCTCGCGTTCACCGGTCTGTCCGTTTCGTTCGGACTGCGTGCTGGACTGTTCAACATCGGAGCAGAAAGCCAGTTGGCGGCGGGGGGATTTGGCGCTGCCCTAACAGGGCTCGCGCTCCCGGCCGGCACACCACTCATCCTCGCGCTTCTTCTTTGCATGCTCGCAGCCGGGCTTGCGGGTGGAGTCGTCGGATCGGTTCCGGCTTATCTCAAGACCAGATTCGGCGCGCATGAAGTCATCGTCACGATCATGCTCAACTTCATCGTGCTGGCGCTGCTCAACTGGTTCATCGCCGGGCACCTGCACGTGCCGGAGACCCTTCACACTCCCGAGATCCATGCCGGTGTGCTGCCGAGGCTCGCCGACATCGATTCACGCTTCCACGGATCAGCGGCAAATCTGGCTCTGGTCGTTGCCGTGCTGGTCGCAATCGCTGTGTGGTTCTATCTCTTCCGCGCGCGCGGTGGATACGAACTTCGCGCAGTCGGGCTCCAACCACAGGCAGCGGAGTACGGCGGCATCAGCGTCAACCGGGTTTGGATGCGCGCGCTCACATTTGCGGGCGTCATCGCGGGGATGGGCGGAATCAACTACGTCCTCGGCTACAAGCACTATTACGAGGACGGCTTTGCCAGCGGCGCGGGATTCCTCGGAATCGCGGTCGCGCTGGTTGGACGCAATCATCCATTCGGCGTCATCATCGCTGCGTTTTTCTTCGCCACCCTCTCGCAGGGTGGCCTGGCAATTCACGCGTTCGTGCCGAAGCAGATGATGGACGTCCTCCAGGGCGTCGTCATCATCGCGGTGGCCACAGCCGTGCCTGAGGTGCGACGAATTTTGCGCGGCGCACGCGGACGGAACGACGCGTGAATCCCATTTCGTTTCTCACGCAGATGATACGGATCGC
>DASWGL010000254.1:0-4067 GCA_036393735.1 Gemmatimonadaceae bacterium
GACCCGATCGTCGTAATCTCCGTGTACGGCACGAATGAGCTCGATGATCGTGCGCAGGCCCAAGTCGTCGAAAGCCCTTCGGAATTGAGAGGAGACACAATGAGCGTCCAGGTGATTGGCAAGCGGGCTGTATTCGCCGCAGTAGCTGTATTCTCCATTTCAGCTTGTTCACGCGGCGAGCCGAATACGGCGTACGCCAGTTCTTCGACTCGGCGGAATGCGGTCGCAGTCCGGGACTCGACGCCTGCGGCGTCGCAGAGGGCCGCGCTTCGCTTTGCGCTCGCGCCCAGCGGAAATGCAGCACGGTACCGGGTTCGCGAGCAGCTCGTCGGCCACGACCTTCCGAACGATGCAATTGGTGAGACGACGCGCCTCACCGGCTCGATCTCGTTTGACTCCAACGGAAAGCTTATTCCGCAGGCGTCCAAATTCAGCGTTGACGCCGGTAGTTTCGTGAGCGACAAGGATCGGCGGGATGGTTTCGTGCGTGGACGGTTGCTTGAGGCAGATCAGTATCCGACAATCGTACTGGTGCCGACCGAAGTGCGTGGAGTTTCGCTTCCCCTTCCCAAAACCGGGAGTCTCCCGATTGAAATGACCGCCGACCTCATCGTCCGCGGAGTTTCGCGTCCCACGATTTGGAAGGGAACGGCGCAATTCGAACCGGGACGGATCGTTGGATCCGCGGCCACCGCGTTCACCTTCGCCGATATTCAGATCGAGCAGCCACGCGTGCCGGTGCTGCTGAGCGTCGCAGACACGATACGTCTCGAGATCAATTTCAATCTCGTGCAGCAGTAAAAGAATATTTAGGTCATCCTGGGAACTGCAAACTGAACGCGATCCGAGATGTCAGAAGTATAGATATCAGGCAATGGTAAGAACGCTGGACGTATCTGATTGGCGTTATGGTCCCCGCAGTTGCTGTGCTCCGAAGCGCGCCGGTGAGGTCGCGGCGTAGTGTCTCAATTGCCAGGAGCGGGTGAAACACAGTTTTTTGCTCGGGCGAGTGACTAGAAGGGCGGGAACCTGTGGGTTCCCGCCCTTCTCAAAGCGTTTGTCTTTTCGCTCAGTTGCCGTCGATTGGCTCCGACGCCTTCCCGTTGTTGCCATTCGGGGATGGATCGTTGATCGCCGTCCCGACGCCGGTCTTCCCGGGATGGGCGGGAATGGTGATCAGGACCTCGCCGACGTTGTTGTCGTAGCGCAGCTCCGCGAACTGGTGACAGAAGGCCGCATCGCCACGCGCCTTCGCGATCAAGTCGGTGACGCGAGGACAAGTCCCGTTGGCATCCGGGGCGTAGGGCGGGTTGACAGTGATGCGAATGATGTACGGGCCCGGTGGTATGGCCGGCTGTCCATCGCCGCCGTCGAGGACGAAATACTGGCCGCCGAGGAAGAATCGATAGGTATCGGTCCACCCGTGACTGATTCCCTGGAAGCCGTCCGCTGTCTTCGTTCCGCAGCTCAGATAATTAGGCGGTCCGGGAGGCTCGGTTCCCTCCGGGGGCGGATTCGGATCCGTGTCGAGCATGCAGAATCCTTTCTTGGCCGCTTTCCAGACGTGGTTCGTGTTCGGATCGATAAGCTCGTAGAGTGCGTAATGCCGGAAGTGAAAGTGGTTGTGACAGCTGGCAAACTCGAACAGCCCATCGCTCTGGGGATAGCTACCATCCGGTGCGGGCGGGCCCATATGCTCACGGGGATTCCCCACAAAGTTGTCGGCGGTGCCAATGTTCGGCGTCATCACCGTCATGCGGAGAATGGTGTGGGTTCCGGGTGTGATCCCTCCCTCCTCCACGCTGCAGAATGTGGCGGGAAGATTCTCGTCGCGCACAAGCCACTGCTTGGCGGTCGCGTCCGCGTCCACGATCAGGTCCGGCAGACGTCCAGGGCCAACATCGACTCCGCCCGGGTCGTTATGTATGTAGGATGGTCCGGTAGGGAAGCGCTGGCTGCCCGATCGCTCCGCGGTCGGTGAGCACGCAAGTGCGATGATGGTCAGAATGGCAAGTGATACTATTCGCATACACAGCCTCCCAGTGTGAAGGTACGCCAGGCGGATTCCTGACGGCCAGCAACCATGCAACGAGACACCTGGAGTACGCAAGATCTGGCTCGCACTTGGTCCTGTGCGCACAGCGGTGATTAAGCGAAACCTTGACACACCCGTCCGCTACCGATAATACTTCTTTCGTCCTCTGCACCTCAGCCATCTTCGTCGTCCGATGAACCCATTTGCGCTCAACTTGATTTGTCGCCCGTGCCCGTGCGGCTCTCCCTCAGGAGAGACGGACCGACGCGTGCGTGCATGGTGCACCAGCGCGTGAGCTGACCAGAGAACATCTCTGTTCGCCGCCGGCCCTCTCTCACGAGAGGGCCGTTTTTTTTTTTGCCTCGTCGCCACATCCCCCGCTGTATACCTCATTCCGGAGTAGGACACATGAGTACCACGATCGAGCAGGAACGCGCCGTCGGGCTTGGAACCCGCGCGATTCACGTCGGACAGGAAAAAGCCGACTCGTCGACGAACGCGCGTGCCGTCCCCATCTACGCCACCACGAGTTACGTCTTCGACAGCCCGGAGCACGCGGCCAGCCTGTTCGGACTCCAGCAATTCGGAAACATCTACACCCGCATCATGAACCCCACCACCGACGCCTTCGAGCGGCGCATCGCCGACCTCGAGGGCGGGGTGGCGGCGGTCGCGACCGCGAGCGGCCAGGCCGCGCAAACGCTCGCGCTCCTCAATCTCGCGCAGGCGGGCGACTCTATCGTCTCCTCGTCGTCGCTGTATGGGGGCACCTTTACGCTCCTCAAGTACACTCTCGCGCGCCTCGGCATCACTACGCGCTTCGTGGACGGAAACGACCCGTCGTCATTCGCAGCCGCGATCGACGAGACGACAAAGGCCGTGTACGTGGAGACCATCGGCAATCCCGGGCTCGATGTGTCCGATCTGCGCGCCGTCGCCGACGTGGCGCACGCGGCGGGAGTGCCGCTCGTCGTAGACAATACGTTCGCAACGCCATTCCTAAGTCGTCCGATCGAGTACGGCGCGGACATCGTGCTGCATTCGGCGACGAAATGGATCGGCGGTCACGGCTCGAGTATCGGCGGCGTCGTCGTGGACGGCGGCCGCTTCGACTACACCGCGTCGTCGCGATTCAAAGGATTCTACGTGGATCCCGAGCCAGCGTATCATGGACTCTCATTCGGCGGCGTATTCGGGAACTTCAACGGCGCCAACATCGCCTTCGCGATTCGCCTGCGCGTGCTCCTGCTGCGCGACATCGGGGCAGCGCTGTCGCCGTTCAATTCCTTCTTGTTCATCCAGGGTCTGGAGACGCTCCAGCTCCGCATCAAGCGCCACTCGGAGAACGCACTCGCGCTGGCGCGATTCCTCGAGGGACATCCCGCCGTCAAGTGGGTGAGTTACCCCGGCCTTCAATCCCATCCCACCCATGAAACTGCGAAGCGCTACCTGACCGGCGGCTTCGGCGGCGTGCTGACTTTCGGCGTCCTCGGCGGCGAAGAGGCGGCGAAGAAGGTGATCGCCGCGTCCAAGCTCTTCTCTCTGGTCGCCAACGTCGGAGACGCGAAGAGCTTGATCATCCATCCGTGGAGTACGACGCATCAGCAGCTGGATCCGGCCGAGCGTGAAGCGGCTGGTGTGACCGCCGATTTGATCCGCCTTTCGGTGGGGATCGAGGACGTGGACGACCTGAGAGCCGATCTCGACGTCGCGCTGCGAGGAGCGCTCGGACTGTGACGTTTCTTGGCCCTACCGTTCTCGATGCCGACGCGCCAGAGCGTGTGCTAAACGCGTCGGTGTCGGGGACGGGTGAGCCGGCGCGTCACCGCTGCGTGCAGCTCCTCGATCGCTTCGAGCTGGAAAGCGGCGTGGTGCTGCGCGATGTGGAGCAAGCCTACTTCCTCGATGGAACCCTGAACGACGCGCGCGACAACCTGGTCGTCGTCTTCCACGCGCTCACCGGCTCTGCTGACGCGATGGATTGGTGGCGCGAAGTCGTGGGTCCCAACCTCGCGATCGACACGAACCGCTA
>DASWGL010000255.1:0-8677 GCA_036393735.1 Gemmatimonadaceae bacterium
GAACTCCGCGCCAGTCAGCCCGCTATCAATCCACCGCTCGATCCGCTTCGCCCATTCTTCCCGTGAGATTCGTGGCATCCGCTACGGATAGCGCAGCGATCTCCAGCCGTACCGACGGTGCTCGATGAACGGATACGGACATGGTGATTAACAGTCACATTTTGGCCAGAGTGGGGAATATCTTTCAGAGGAAGAAGTGGTTCCGGATGGTCCCAAAATGGGGGAAAAGTGGGGGACAGGTGGGGGACGAAATCACCAAAGACTTCCGGCCAACAGCGACTTGTTCTCGCTCTTCGCCGGGAACCCGCCTTGGCCGTTGGCCCTGTGCTCAGACACATGCATGCGATCTCTTCTCGTGGTCGGAGCGCGGGAGTCATAAGCTATGACGCTGGCTCCGATATCATGGCAAGCGGCTGGCACGCTGGCACCGCAAATCTTTATGTCGAAATTCGAGAACAGCTCAGGCATCTCCAATGAATGAGGGTCTTTCGAGCGCTACGGGCACGGTGGCCGTCGAGGAAAATACTCTTGGAACTTGGAACGGCAGCGTCGACACGAGAGCGCGCGGCGACCACCGATGGAGCGCACCCTCCGTTCCACAGTTCCACACGAGCGCAGAAGCAGACATATGGATGGATCCTGCTCTTCCTCGCTGATCCAGGGTGCCCACGGTTGCGGAACCCTTAGGGTTCGAGTTCGTTGAGGATGTCCGTCGGGCAGTCGGACACGATCGGAACACGCGCGCCGTATGCAACTGCGGCTCCGAAATTTCTATTTGGAACCACCCACGTCAGGGGCGTTTGAGGAAGACGTTCTTAAGGACATTTACGAGCGCGCCAAGCTCTTTGAACCTTGCATCGCCCGGCCGGCGGCTTCGTTCGTTGTTGAATGTTTCGATGTTAATGACGTTGGCTGCGGGTCGTGCACTGGTGGGCTCGGAGTGGTACATGCCGAACGTTACGCCAGGGTCGTGAACGACGCCCGGTTCGTTTGTAGGGTAAATCGCGGTTTGTGATGTTGTGCCCAGGCGGTTGCCTGGAACGCGCGCGCCCTGATTCTGCGCCTCTTGCGCCATGTCGATCGCCAACTTTAGGTCCTCCGGCCGGTCCAGGCGCGGATCGGATGTAATGCTCGGCTGATTCGGTTTACCTTCCTTCACCTTGATCCCGTGGAGTTGTGCGACACGCTCGGCCTGGAATTCCTCCTGAATTCTGTCGATCGCGATGATCTCGGGCGGGATAGGCTTACCAGTCGCATCTTTAGGATTGGTTTCGTCGATCGATTTACCGATACTCGGTTGGTAGCGATTGGTGTCCTTCCCTTGGACCTTACGCCCTTTGATCCCCCCTCCAAAAATGTCGGGAATGATGATGGTGGTGAATTCGGGCTTCGCCGCGCCCTCTGTTGTCAGCTCTTTGGCCAGCCGCTCGCCGACTTCCACCGCTGCATGCTCTGATCCATGGAGGCCGCCAAAGACTAGGGCCTTGGGTTGGTTCGAGTCCGCCGCGTGAACACCTGGAATATAGAAGCCTTTAATCTTTCGGCCGCCAGCAGAATACGTGAACTCCTGAGGCTTGTCGCCTGAGAATTCCGGCAGGACGCGCTCTGTTTGGCGACCATCTGGATCGAACCTCTGCACCGGACTGGCCCGCGCATAGCTGAATTGGTTGATCCCATCGACCATGCCGCCCGGATCCGCGCTCGTCCACCTCCCTAGCCACGCCGCGTAATACCGCGCTCCGTAGTAATAGAGTCCCGTTTCCTCATCCCGCTCCTTGCCGGTGTATCGATACCGCTTCGTGCTCACCTCGAACGTGGAATCGTTCGCGTGAAAAGCAGTGCATCCGTACGGAAAATACTCCTCGTAAGTGATGACCTTGCTGCTGTCGTCGAGATCCATGGCCGACGAGCCAAGATGATTCTCGAGCTGAAAGCGCTGGCGCGTCATGGGCACAGACGCGGGGACACTCGTGTCGGCCGTCTTGGTCTCGACCATTGCCACTCGACGGCGATCGTCCATAACGTGCAACGTCTGCCTGGCTACATCGGGTTGCGTCGCGCCAACGTTGCCCTTCCGATAGACCTCGTAACTGCCGAGGTAGATACGCTCCTCAACGAGCCCGCTGTGCTCGTAGACCTTGCGCACCCGCTCACCTGAAGCGTCGAAGGCGAAGTAGATCTCATTCGCCGGGCCACGGCCGTTCTGTACTTGCTTGTTCACCGACTGCAGGCGATTCGCATGGTCCCACCGCATCTCGGGGAGATGCGGCATGCGCACCATGTTCCCGACGAGGTCGTAGTCGTAGGTCGCGGACAGTGTCCCGAGCGCGTCCCCCGGCGCGCTGGTTTTCAGCAGGCGATTAGAATCGGAGGCGTACGCGTAGAGGCGCGTCCAAGTTCCGTGCCCCATCGTGGTGATGTTCCCGACGGGATCGTAGGCGTAGGTCTCTATATATCTTTGCAGCGCCTGCCAATCGTTGGGGTGGGCCGCGGCAGGCAGATCGTATCGAGTGGCCTCTTCGTCTGTAGGCTGCTGCCCTGGATGCTCGCGGCCCTGCGCGACTACGAGCTGGTAGATCGGGTCGTATTCGTAGAGGTTATCGGCGCGGACGTTCGAGTTGCCGTAGGAGACAGCGTCGGCAATCGCTACGATGTTGCCGACCGGGTCGTGCTCGTACGCCAGATCTTGTAGCCGGGCTCTATCGGAGACCCGCTCGGTCACCTGGTGGACAAGTCGAAAGGTCTCTTCGTCGTACTCGTAGCGCGTCTTCGTTCCGTTGCCGTATTCGACGAGCTCGCGCTGACCGCGTGCGTTGTAGTCGATGTTCGTGACGAAGGTCGTCACTTTGCCCCCGATTTGAGCCTGAATCGTCTCGAGGAGGTTCGCCTCGTTGTACGTCGGCGTGGTCTCGCTGCCGTCGGGCGTGGTTCGCGAGTTCAGGCGATTCAGCGCATCGAAGCTCGTCAAGATAGCGAACGTCTCGCTGTTGAGCAGAGGCTTCGCCGTGCTCTCAATCTCTGTGATGGACGTGAGCGCGTCGAGCAACTTCCAATCTGGAGCACTCTTATAGTTCCGCACAAGCCGACGAACGCTCTTCGTGCGGTTGCCCTTGAAATCGTATTGCGCGCTCGTGAGTACGCCGGCGCCGTCGTAGGCTTGATAGACCCGTGTGCGAAGGTTTCGGTCTTCCGCGTCGCGGTGGATCTCACCATAAACAGTACGCTCGACTAGCTGCTCAGCGCCAGCGTCCTTGCGGACGTAAACGTGACTCGGGCGCTGGAGCAGGTCGTAGGCGCGACGAACGACATAACCTCGTGGATCCCAGGCGCGCATGGGTTTGTCGCCAACGTCAAGAAGCGTGTGCGACTCACCAGCGTCTGCGCTCACCGCGTGCGCCTTGCGCTTGAGGAGATCAAAGTCTTGTCTGAGTGTGACAACGCCGCGTGCATCGGTGATCGACCGCTGATTGCCCTGCACGTCGAGCTCGATTCGAGTCGGGTACCTCTGAAGCTCCCCGGTATTGTTGTCAACGCCATTGTCCGCGATCTTGAGAAAAACGCGGCCGAGTGGATCGAGATGCGAGACTGTCGGCGTGTTCGCGTGCTTGACTGTAAGGCGCGCGCACCGCGTCTCTGCGGGCGTGCCAGCCTGTTTCTTCGCAAGCCAGGGCGTTCCTATGACTGCATCGTTTTCGTCCCAGGACTCTTGCTTCCACGCGTCGAAGACGACGAGCGAATGGGTTCCGTTCGGCTGGTCGGTGCGAACGAGACGACCGAGCGGGTCGTAGCGGAGAATTGGCGTCACGCCCCATTCGACGAGATCCTTCTCGTCTTCGTAAGCCAACGTGCTCGAGAAGAACGGCTCGTACTTCTTGACCGGGTTGCTCTTGTTGTCGAAGACCGTCCGGCCGGTGCCGACCCAGCGATTCTTGGCGGCTTCCATCTTCGGCGAACCATCGACGTTCCGAACCAGGTGCCCATCGCTGTCGAGAATGGGCACAGGGCCGGACTCGGCCTGGACCTTCTTCATCACCTCGCGACCCGAGCCGTCCGAGTAGCTGTAGCTCTCCTGCCACCGCGGATTGGCTGTGCCGTGCCGCTCGCGGGCGACCGTGTGGACGAATGCGGGTCTTCCGTCCCTCTTCCACCGGTGGAGATCGTATTCGAGTTTCGTAGTTGGATCGTCGAGCGTGTCGCCCTCGCCGGCGCCCTCCTTCGCCATGAGCGCGGTCTTCACCAACATTCCGAGCGCGTCGAATTCGACTTCGCTCCCATTGCGGTTTGGATCCGTGAGAAGCCGCGGTTGAAGCACGCGATAGTCGTTGCCCACGCTGGTTCGGTTTTGCAGCGGATCTTCGGTCTCGACAACAAGGACTGAATATCCGTCGTAGCGGATGAAATGATGCTGCCCAAACGGGTCGATCGCCTCGACGGGGACATAGAACTGGTGAGAATCGAAGATCGCCCGCCCCGATGGCGCCCACCACGCGCCGTCCTGCTGAACGTAGCGCGCCTCCTCGAGCACTGCGTTGGTGATGCGGTCGCCGTAGATTGCGAGAAGTTCGGGCGCGAAGGCTTGCCGGTAGGTCTGGTGCGGCAAGGCGCGCTCGGTGATTTCCCCGAGCACGAGGGGTCCGAGAGCATCCGCACGGTAGCCAGCGAGATCCGAGTACTCGCGATAGTAGAAAATGCGCTGACGCTCTAAGAGGTGAGCCTCGGCAGCCCTGAGGTCATCGGCGGAGAGAATGCCGCGCGCTGGCGCCTTGAGTGCCACGAGCTCACTCTTGGCGGTCTCGACCGGAACCCCGACGCGATGCCAATCCTTCTCATCGGCGCGATTGGCGAACGAGCGTTCGGCGAGCGTTGCCCAGATTCGATCTTGCTCCCCGAGCGACTGGGACGAAGCCGTCTCTTCTTGTGCAAGTCGGTCTTTGCGGCGCGGATAGGCGATGGCCGCCGAGCGCTCGATGTTTCCAAAGTCGTCGACCTTCAGCACTAGCTCATGCTCGATTCGAGGGTCGTTCGGGTTCCGCTCGTAGCGCAGGTTGATCGTGTGAAGCGGATGCGTGAAAAACACCCCGTGGCGGTCGCCGACGACGCGCTGGATGCGGCGCACTTGGTAGTTGCGCTCGGACACCGAGTAGGGGTGCCTGGCGGCCTCGGTTCCGTCCTCGGCGTAGATCTCCTGGCGTAGGATCTGCCCGCGCAGCGCGCGGGTTGCTTCCTGTTCCTCGCGGATCGAGAGCCGCTCGGGATTGCCGTTCGCGACGTGGCCCAGCTCGAAAACAGTGTGTGGAAGGAAAAACTCGGCCGCGCGCAGATCTTGGGTCGCCGAATCGTGACCGTAGTACTCCTTGGTCAGGGCGAACTCGAGTCGCTCTCGCTCGAGCCAAGCGCCCGTGTGAAACCAGGTGACCGTGCGCACTGGCGGAAGGTGAAGATCGTCGTCGTCGGCGATGTGCGGGAGCTCGGAGAAGAGTCCCTTGCCTTTCTCGTTGCTAAACGACTCGGCATCCCACTGCTCCACGCAAGCAAAGCCGCGGAACTCGCGCTCGTAGCCGTCGTAAAAGCCGTGGTGGTAGGCGAAGGTCGTAACCAGCTTCGATTTGGCGACGTGGTCGTAGTGTTCGACGCGCTCGATGACGTGCACTGGGAAGGCAAGGCGCGTGAGCCAGGGTCTCCCGGCGGCTTTGTCCTGCAGATAGAACTTCGTCGATGCGGCATACGCGATGCGCGTCTCGGCGCCGAAGTTGTTCACCGCCGACTCGAGAAGGTGCGGCTTCTTACCGCCCATGAGGTCGACATAGGCGAGCGGCCGCGTCTGGTTTCCGAGGAGCGGAGGCGACCAGACGAGGCACGTGGTGCCTTGACCAAGGAGGTCGACGACGCTCAGATTCGAGAGTGAGTCGATGGGAGGAAGAGAGGCGAGCCTCGTCGGCGCCGAGAGGCCGTTGCCAGCCTCATTGAAATAGAGACGCACACCATCGCGCCCGAGGTAGACGATGTCGCTCGTCCCCGAGCCGTCGATGTCCGCAAAACGAACGCGCTTCGGATCGAACTGATCTGGCGAATCGAAGCACGGGCTCCGCTCAAGCGTCACCTTGCGCCCGAAGCGTCCATAGCCGAGGTTTGGCCAGTAGCAGACTTCGCCGTTTCGAACCCGCACAATGTCCACGAGCCCATCGCCGCTCATGTCGGCGAGCTGAATGGTCTCGGTCCCATCCGCGAAGACGACGGCTGCGCCCTTTAGCTCGTCCCTTGGCTTCGGCACGAAGGCGGCCGGCTCGAAGCCTTCCTTGGCCCGCGAGCGATACCAGACGAACGCCTCGTGCTCGGTGATGAACACGTCGGGAAACCCGTCTCCGTCGAGGTCGATGAAACGGAGATTCGAATCGTGCCAGTCGATGTTGGGAAGGTTCCGGAGCGCGACGAACGGCGCCCAGCCACCCTCTTGCGTGCGCTCGAAGTAGCCCGAGAGGGGGGGCGAGTATTGGACGAGGTCGAGGTTGCCATCGCGTCCGAGATCGACGAGTTGTTGCGCGCCTCCTTGGAGCTCGGCGGGTGCGGGCAAGGAGCGAAGCAGCGCTGGCGGAGCGAGCTTGCCCTCGCCGAGGTTCGGTTTGTAGAACCAGGCCCGGTCGGTGGGAAGGAGGACGCCCGGGATCCCCTCGCCGTCGAGGTCGAGCCATTGGGCCGCCGCTCCGTCGACGCCCCTTCGAATGCCCTCGAGGCTCACCGGGTCAATGGGGCGAAGCTCGTCATGAACGACTGGCTTTGCATACCCGAGATCAAGGGGCGGCAAGCTCGCGCGCTCGTAGGCACTCGCACCGGGTGCACGCTTGTAACCTACCTGCGTCGCTGCAGTGAGGTACGTGACGACGGGGCCCTCGTCGTAGGTGAAGTCGGTGGAGCGCACGAGGCACGGCGTCGGCCCCAGCTCGGCGAAGCGATGGAACATGAGAACGCGGCGACAGAGCCGATAGGTCCGCACCTCGAAGGTTGCCCGGAAGCTCGAGAAGGGATCTTTGCGGACGGGCCACGGCCGCACATTGGCGGGCGTTGGGGTCGCGTCGTCGTGCTCGCCGTAGTCGAAGACGACCTCGAAGAGGTAGTCGTCATCGCCGGTCGGAGCTGGGGCGTTGCGATCGACGAGCGGCGACCGGTTGCCATACTGGATGCGCTTTAAGTAGCGTTGCGCGCTCGCGCGAAATGAGCGAGAACCATCTTGGCGGGTCTCGAAGCGGTTCGACTCGCTCGCTTTGCCCGGGTCGACTCCAGCCCCATCCTCGGGCTTGTACGTGTAGCGCGCGATGTTCCCGCGGTCGTCGCGCGTCTCCTCGAGCAACCACGAGAAGACGTGTTCAGGATGCTCGGGATCTGCAACGCGGGCTTCAGGGCTCCTACCGTAGACGTTGAGGACGTTGTCGCGGGTGGTCGCGCGCCAGTATGCATCCCCGGTGGCGCGGTCCGTCCATCGCTCGATGCGAGCGAACAACCCTTCGGTCCGCGGTCGGTAGCGCTGGACCCGATAGTCGCCGCGTTCGATCTCCTTCACCCAGACCGGCACCAAGTCCTCTGCGCCAGAAAGGACGAAGACGTCGTCAAGATAACGCGGCAAGCCCCTATCGGTCTTTCGCGTCACCGTAGGGGTCGAGAGGTGCCAACCGATGCCGAACGGACCACTGCCAGCGCCCGAGTCGTAACCGAGTTCGAGGCCGAGCTCGAAGCCGGCACGCCCCTTCGCCGTCGCGATGGGAACGCTCAACGAGCCGGTGCCGGTGGCGGCGTGGGTCGAGAACTTCTCGCCGATTCCGGAAAGGGCGCCGCCGCCTTTGGGCAACGAAAGCGTCGGAAGTAGCCCAGCTCGCCTGTCATCGCCGCCCTTCGCCGGGGCTGCGCCGGCAGTTGTTGGCGCGGGAGAACTCACGGCCGCGTGCTGCGCGCCTCCTCCCGCGCGCTCACCATCAGCAGCCTTATCGTCCTGCGGCATCAGATCTGCTCTGTTTCATGGAGCGGCCGTCACTTCGCCTTGCCCCAGGTAACGACGAAAAATAAATCCGACATCGAGTTGTCGCTAAGTAACCAGGTCACGTGGCCCGTTGGCTTCGGCAAAGGCACCTTTGTGAGCTGGCCAACCAGTAGGTTACCGAGCGGCGGAGGGCCCAGCGTGTCTTCATCGGCGCCATTCGGTCCCTTGACCTTCACCGTCTTCATCGTCCTTGCATACAGATCGATGCGATGGACTTCTTCGAGGTTTCCGCGGCTCCAGAGCGGGTAGTGCTCCTCGAGCAGGTCGAATGACAGCTCCGCGTGGCTCGTGGGGCCGCTGACCTGCACCTGCTTGAACTTAGCCCACTCGTTGGGAAACTCATGGCGAACCGAAAAGAGTCGCGCCGACCCTGCTGCGTTCGCCTCGGCAATGAGACTCTTCAGATTGTCAACGGCACGCTTCCTGAGCAAATCGCCTCCTTCGCGGGCCGTGTATCGGATGTGGAGGACTACGTCGGCGATCGTATCGAGGTCGAATTGCGGCACTGCCGTGAGCAACTCAATGCTCCACGTGCTGATGACTCCCGACCCCTCGAACGGAAGGTACCGCTCGTCGCGGAGATTGGTTTCGAACATGCCGCTGTCATTCTGGCTAGAGCTCGTCACGATGGACTGGATACCGCCGTAG
>DASWGL010000256.1:0-7170 GCA_036393735.1 Gemmatimonadaceae bacterium
TTTTCCATCACGGATGGAGTCGATCTCTGGGCGCGCGCCCTGATCGCGCGAGAGAGCAGCGTGCAGGACGTCGCGATCACGCCGCGAACGACCACTATTGTTGCTGGACGAGAGACGCCGGTCAGCGGATATCCCGTGCTCACTACCGAAGACGCGGAGCGCGCAAAGAATGAAGTCCCGGGTGTGGCGCAGTACGCACTCACGCTCACGGGAAGCGCGCCCGTCGAATACCTGGATCGCCGCGCGACGGCGCTTCTGACATTGAGCACAGCGAGCCTCGCCGATTTCACCTCGATCGAAGTCCTGGCTGGTCGCTTTTTCACACCCAGCGAAGTCATGCACTCCGCGCCAGTGATCGTGCTCGGACACCGTCTGGCCGAAGAGCTCGCCGGCGGTCGCGACGCGCTCTGGCTCATCGGCCGCGCGATCAAGGTGAGTGGGCGCAAGCGCGAAGTCGTGGGCGTGCTCGCTCCACCGGAAATTGGACCCGAGCCCGATCTCGCCGCGTTCGCGCCGATTCGTGGCGGCGAGTCATTGCTCGAGCCGTCGCGTGAGCCGCGATTGCCGACGCTACGGCTCAAAGCGCACAGCATCGAAGCGGTCGACACGCTGCGAGTTCAGGCCGTCAACTGGCTGGCGGAGCGATATGGCACACGCGTCGAGAAGCTGAATGTCGAAGTCGGGACTCAGCGCCTCGAGAACACGCGTCAAGCGATGCTATTGACCAAACTGTTGCTTGGATTACTCGCTGGGCTGATACTCGCCGTCGGTGGAATCGGAATCATGAACGTCCTGCTCGCCGCAGTGGCGGAGCGCACGAGAGAGATCGGAATCCGCAAAGCAGTCGGCGCGCGAAGAGCGGACATCCAAATGCAGTTCCTGGTGGAATCGGTAACTGTGACGTTGGCCGGAAGCGCGATCGGGTTCGTCGTCGGAATAATCATCGCGCAAGCGGGGACGGCTGGATTCCGTCTCTGGGCGCACGCGCCGATCTATCCGGTGATGCATCTCAGCACCGGGCTCCTTGCCGCCGGCTCGGCTATCACAGTAGGACTGATTTTCGGAACCTATCCCGCGCGCAGAGCGGCCGAGCTCGCGCCCGTTGACGCTATCGCGCGGGAGTAGGTCGCGGCGCTGCGCGCATGAGTTCTGCTTCCAAACCCGTCGCGCTTTTTACGAGGAATGATCGTGCACCATTCGCCAGCCCGCGCGAGTGCGCACCCAGATGGTTGTGAACCAACCAGTTCGATTGGGTACGCCCCCTCCGGTGAGAATGTACTGTCCAGTCACGATCGCCTGATTTGGTCCGATCGGCCGGATCTCCAGGTGGTCGTAGCTTAGCATCTGGAGCGGACGGCCCGTGCGCCAGTAGCCCGCGCGCATCTGTCCCTCGATTCCCTGCACTCCGCGCACGGGTCCGGTCCGGCCCATCGCCGTCGCCGAATCCACATAGGCCGAGAGGTAGACCGGAAGCTCCCCGCGATTCCATCCGGCGGCACTCGTGTTCAGCATTGCCCTGATCGCGGCGGCATCCGCCGCGTACTCAGGCGAGACGTTTACGGGAGTCACATTGCCACTGCCTGGCGCCGGGCCCCTGTGACGGGAGCACGCCGCAAGAACGGCAGCCACCAGCAACACCGAGCAGCGTCGCATCATTTTTCGGGGACGAGTCTCAGGCTCGTGCCCCAAGGATCGGTCAGAACCCATTCGCCATTCTCCTCTTTCACGGGGTAACCAGCTGCCTGCACATGACGCGCCGCTTCCTCGGCGTCCTTCTTCCTGGGGACGATAATCTCCCACTCCAGCAGACGCGCATCTGCGTCGGTCGCGGGCCGCGCGCCACGAGCCCATGTGTTCGTTCCGAGATGATGGTGATAACCACCGGCCGACATGAACAGTGCGCCGGGATAGCTCCACACGACCTTGTCGAACCCGAGCGCGTGGTGATAGAACGCCTCGGCCTTGGCGATGTCGTCGACGTAGAGATGCACGTGACCCAGCACAGTGCCGGCCGGCATTCCCGTCCAGCGCTCGCCGCGCGCGGAGCTCACGAGATCCTCGACGTCGAGATGATTCGTCGTCATGTACAACTGCCTCTCGTCGTAGCGCCAGGCGTCGCGCGGGCGATCCGCGTACACCTCGATGCCAAGACCATCAGGATCGGTGAGATAGACCGCTTCGCTCACGAAGTGATCCGACATTCCGGCGTAAACCCCGATCTCGGCGATGTGCGCGACGAAGCGCCCGAGTGATGCGCGATCTGGCAACAGAATCGCAAAATGATAAAGGCCGAGCAGTCCGCGCTTCGGCACCGGTCGCGCGCTACTGAGATGGCGCAGGTGGACTATCTCGCGATCGTCGCCGTGCGGCCCGAGACTCACCGAGTCGCGGGCGCGGCCGATCACTCTCATTCCCAGCACTTTCTCATAGAAAGCGACAGAACGCTCGAGATCCGCGACCTGCAATCGGACGCTGCCGAGGTGCGTCGACTCGGGCAGGCGGTATTCCTTGGGGCGGATTCCGTGCTGTTCGTCTGTTATTGCCGGCATCTGTCTGGTTGTCATTTCGCTCTCCCCGCTTGCAAGCAACAAGCGGCAAATGCTACGCCTGGCGGCCTTCCGCTTCGGGCTTGTGGCCCGGCCAGAATGTTCTGACCGTAGCGAAGATCAGCAAAACAACGAGAATCCCCTGAGCCGTGAGTGTCTCGACGCTCGGGTAAATCCCCATCGCATCGACGTGTGGCCCGCCCGGGATCACGGTAATGCGCATGATATTGCCTTCCTGCAGCTCGCGGATCCCTTTCCCCATGAACACGAACGCCATGTAGTAGAGAAGGATGCTCGTCACCGTAAAGAAGGGCCGCATCGGGATTCTAACGCCGTAGCGATAGAAGAGAGTAAAAATCACTGCGAGTAGGGCGAATCCGGCGACGATCCCGAGCGCGATTGGAACTCCGACGTTGGGTCCCTCCTGGAACAGTGCCTGGTAAAAGAGCGCGGTCTCCGCGCCTTCACGATACACCGCCAGAAATGCGACGAGCGCGAGCGCCTTACCGCCGCCGTGCTCGAGTGCCGAATTCACTTTCTCGCGAATGAATTTCTGCCACTTCGCGGCCTCTACCTTCGAGATGAGCCAATAGCTCACCGAGAAGAGCACAACGACGGCGACCAGCATCGTCGTCGCCTCGACGATTTCCCTGCTGGCTGGCATCGCCGCGAGGAGCGTCTTCATTACGACTGCGGTGGCGAGACTTGCCACCAGTCCGAGCACGATTCCAAGCCAGATCGAGCGAAGTCGTTCGCGATGCCCCGTCTTGATCAGTAGGGCCACCACCGCACCGATCACGAGAATCGCCTCGAATCCTTCCCGCAGAATGATGAGGAAGGACTGGAAGAACGCTTCCCAGTTTCCGGAAGGAGCTTGCTGGGTAAGATCGATGACGGACGGAAGTCCATCCGCGATTGCATCGCGCGAGCTCTTCGCGCTCGCGATGTCATTTCGCCTGACGGCTCCCTTGAAGTCGGCGAAGTGGCGCTCCATCGTCGAAACGAGGCCTGGCTTCTTCGCGCGCGCAGGAGTCTCGAGCGGCTCGAACGCGATGTACGCATCGAAGGCGCGATCACCGGCCTCTGCGGTCTTGCCTTTTCGGGCGAAATCCAGCGCGCTGTCGAGCAGCGCCAGAATCACTGGTGACGCAGTGTCGCCGGGAATCGCCGCTGCATCCGCGCGCGCGGCCGGCAGACTCAGTTGCTCGCCACGTAGCGAGTAGATGTAGTTGATGACGTTCCACCGCTGCTGCGGCGTCAACGACAATGCGAACCCCGGCATCGCGGTCCCGCGCACTCCAACAGAGATCACGTTGTAGGCGAGCGTCGGAGTCAGCTCGGGCGTGAGTTTTCTGACGCCGATCGCAGGGGGCGGTGTGCTCAGCGTGCGTGCTGCCGGCCCATCACCAGTGCCCGACATGCCGTGACACGAAGAGCAGTTCTTGAGGAACAACGCGTGTCCCTCGGCCGTATCGAGCGGGCCCTTTGGAAGATCCATCGCGCCCGCGGTCCCGAGGGAAGTGGCAAAATGCTGATGAAGCTCCCTCACTACTGCCGGCGGTTTTCTTTGCGCGACCGCTGTGATCATGCTGTCGAGGATCGCCCTCGACGCGGCCGCATTGTATCCGTTGAGGCGGGTCGCGACTCGCTTGGCGTCGGTCAGGAAGCCGTAAGTCTCGTCGAATTCATCCTTTGAAATGAGCTGACGGTGCTCGTCGATCGCCTTCGCGTACTCCCCGGCGGCGACACCGACGATGCTCGAAAGACGTTTGGCTGGGTTTTCCTGGGCGGGCAGCGCAGTGGCTGCTATGAGCGAGAGGACCGGGACACAGATCCACCGCATAAGTCGACAATTCATTGCCGAGTGAATCTATCCGGATTACTTTGGGAAGCAATCGGGTGGAGTATGGGAAAACCAACAGCGAGAAGAGTAAGGTAGGGGGTGCGAGGTATTAGGTGCGGGGTGTGAGGTAACGCCACCACGTGGCACTTCTACCTCCTACCTCGTACCTAGCACCTCGAACCGCCTACCTAGCTCTTCTCGCAGTTCGGTCTAGCTCAGATCGCCGCTAGGAGCTATCCCTGAATGAGTAATCCTCCTTAAGCTCCCGATCGCTGATCGCAGCGCGTACGCCTGTCCTATGCTCGAAGGAGCTCACGAAATCCGGTAGCCGCTCACTGGTGAACATCCCCCGCGGCAACCCGATCGCCTCGATTGCCGCTTCGATCGCGTCCGGCTCGCCCTCGACCTCGACCAGTACGTCCATGCGCGGGTACGTCTCGAACCGAATGATGGCGCCGGCGAGCTGGTACTGGGAAATCTCGCGATCGATCTCCCATGTGAGCTCGAGCCCAAGCTTCTCGAGAATCTTCTCGAGCGATTCGGAGTCCTCAACTGAGGCTGTGATCTCCTCGCGCATCTTGTAGCCGTCTCGCATTTCGGTCGGACCCTTCCAGTCGAGGCACGTCCTTGTCGACGCACGATCCTGGTAGCGACGAGTTCTCAGAACCTCGTCGCGTCCGGTCAATTCGCGCGAGGCAAAATCGTAGCGACGATCCGAGATCTTCCCTTCGAACGAAAGCGATGCCCCCGCCGCCTCGATCTTCCTCTTCCGCTCGGCGAGATCGTCCACGACCGCTTTGAGCTCGACCTCACGCATTGACGATCGACTCGAGCACCTTCCGCGTGTCTTGTAGCGACGGAAAAACAGCGTACGCATTGTGCGCCTCGAGCTGCTCGACCGTGTAGTGGCCGCTCGCGACGCCGATCGCTTTTGCGCCGAGCGAGCGGCCGCATTCGATGTCGGCGGGAGTGTCGCCGATGACGACTACTCGCCCACCCGCGATATCGAGCCCGAGCTGCTCGCTCGCCCTTCTCTGCGCGATTGCCGGAAGCTCGGGCCGGTGCTCATGATCTGACCCAAACGCGTTGACCCGAAACCGATCCGGATTGATCCCGGCCGCCGTCAGCTTGATGCGAGCGCCGGGCTCGACGTTACCCGTGAGAAGGCCGAGGACGACATCCTCGCGCGGCTCGAGTGCATCGAGCAATTCGACGACACCCTCGAGTGGACGCACGTTGAACTTTCCACTCTTCGCGCCGTCGCGAAGCCCTTCGAGATAGATCCCGATCAGCTCCTCCATCCGCGAATCGATGTGCTCATCGGAGTGACCCTCCAGGCGCATGACGTCTCGCACGATCTGCCTGTCGGTCTTTCCGTCGTACCTGTACGCAGGATTGCCGGGCGAGCCGAAGATCGATCCGAGCGCCCGCCGCATCGATGCGCGTCCGAGTCCGTCGGAATTGAGAAGAGTGCCGTCGATGTCAAACAGAACGAGCCTCATGATCTGGTGAGGAAGACGCCGGCGATGATTGTCACGGCGCCTACTCCCTGAAAGATCGTCGGGATCTCACCGAGAAACGCCCACGCGGCCACCAACGCGACGATCGGTTGCAGATTCGAGTACACGGCGGTGCGAGTAGGCCCAAGCACGCGGAGGCCGCGATACCAGAAGAAGTACGCGACGCCCATCGAGATCACGCTCGAGTAGAAGAGCGCGAGCCATCCGCCGGCTCCGACACCGGACCAGTCGGTGGCGACCAACGCGGGCATCGACGCGATGAGCAATGGCACCGCGCCTCCGACCATCGTGACGGCCGCGAGCTGGACCACGTCGACCCGTTTCGTGTATGGCTGCAACATGATGGTATAAGCGGTCCAGCACAGAACTCCCAGGAAGACGAGCACGGATCCAAGGAGTGTCGTCTCGCCATTCGTGGGTGACGCGCTTCCCACGATCACGAGGGAGACACCGAGCACCGATAGAGCGATGCCGGCGAGTGTCATCCGCTTCACGCGCTCCAGGCCCCGGGCTCTCGCCACGAGCGCGATGAATGCCGGCGCGGCGCCGACGATGAGAGACGCGTTACCGGCGCGGGTGCGCGCGACTCCGTGGACGAAGAAGAGCTGGTACAGACCGTTGCCGATCACGCCAAGGAAAAGGAGCCGGAGCACATCGTGCCGCGAGAGGGTGAAGCCGCCGCGCGCGTAGGCGAACGCAACGAGAAATGTCGCCGCCGTTCCGACGCGAAGGCCCGTAAAAGCCACCGGGTTGAAGATGTGCGTCGCGTACTTCACCACGACGAAATTGACTCCCCAGATCACCGCCATCGCGAACAGCAGAACATCCGTCAACCCAAAGGAAGGGTGCGCGGCCGACTCGGCGACCATCGGAGCGGGGCCCGTTGATTCTGTCATCGCCGAAAGCTAGCCGGGCAAGGCGCGGCGCGGCTACTTTGCCTTCATGCACATCTCGTTCGCCGTGTTCGCCGACGCCGCCAACCTGTCGCAGGAAGGAAAGCTCAACATCCTTGGCGTCTTCGATGCCGTGCAGGTGGCGGGGCTGCCGACGATTCATCCGCGCACTCACTTCGTCGTCCGGCTCAAAGCCAACGGCGCCGATGTCGGCACGCACAAGCTCGCATTTCGCTGGCTGAGTCCGCACGACGAAGAGCTCTGGTCTTCATCGGGCGAGATGAACGTCGCGCCCGCGCCGAACCCGGTGTTCGAGGTCGATCTGCCGATCATCGCGGTGGTAGATCTTCCGCTCAACATGGCGGGGC
>DASWGL010000257.1:0-2284 GCA_036393735.1 Gemmatimonadaceae bacterium
AATACTTGTAATTGAGAAAGGCGTACATGCTGGTGATGGTGTAGCGGCCTCCGCGATACGGGAGCGACGCGAAGGTCAGCGGAATCTTCTGGGTGAGGAACCATGCCAGAAACCACCGGATGAAGTAGCGGTGCGCGGCGGGACCGCCGTAATGTCCGGTCCAGTGCCAGACCAGGCACAGCGTCATCTCGGCCCAGAGCGCCGCAGTCAGGAGGACGTAACGGAGCGCCTCCCTGAGTCTGAACTCCAGCGAAGCAATCAGGACGTGTTCGCGAATTGCCTGACGAATGGCGGGCGTCATGACTGGGTCTCCTTGCTTTTGAGCACCTGCGCGACATGTTCCTTTGCAGTCTGCTCGGCGGCCTCGATGATTTCGTCGACCAGGTCCGCCCCCAGTGTGCGATCCAGCGAATGCAGAACCACGGAGCGGGTCTTGGCGATCTCGAAGATGAGCTGCGCGTACCCGTCCATCCGTTGGCCGTGGAGCTCCGGTTCCGTCGCTGAAGGTCGAGCGCCGAGGTAGCGCGCAGCGAGTATCTCGCGGATTAGGTCGCTCTCGGTCATGCTTCGGCGGCGTGCTTCGGCCGCGACGTGATCGGCGATTTCTTCCGGGACTCGGGTGGAAATCGATCGAGTGCTCATTGACTGCTTCTCCAAGGGTTGTGTAGACGGGTGATTTACGCTGATTTGGCGGGGACTTGGACCGCTTCGCACGTGTTTCTGTAGACAGCGTCTACGCAATGTTTACGGGTACTTGCACCATTTGCGTTCATCCCAACGATGAGTGACGTCTCAAACTTCCTCACGCGCGAGACGCTGCGCCGAGCGCGTCTGCAGATGCTGCTATGGGGTAGTCACACTTGTGTCTTCGCAGCGGTTTGCGGCAAAGGCGCGGCGGCGGTCCGGTGCTGGCGCCGTTGGAGCGGGAGCGCGTCCATGCCTGGAATTCGCGGTCGCCTTCGATAAAGGCACGAAGCATCTGGGGGATGAGCGCTCTCGGTTCCACAGGATCGCCGTGGACGTGCTCGTAGTAGCGCGCGTAATTCTCGAGTGCTGCATTCAGCTCGCCAGTAACCGTGACACGCACTTGTACCGAACGAAGCGGCTTAGTGATGCGGGTGAGTTTCATAACGACCTCCAAAATGGACGAATGGATAAGCCTTCGAGATGCGCCGAGCGGACTGCGGACGGAGCCTTCTTCATGGGGCCAGGTAATTCAGCAACTGGACGGCAATCAGGGCGACTCCCGTACCGATGACTGCCTTCGCCAACCGGCGCACGAATTCGTTGTCACCGGCCAGCGCGAAGATGAGCACGGCGGCGATCGCGGAAAGAATGACCACAGACTGTGCGAACGGACCGGCGACAAACTTTTGTATGACGGTTAGCGTGTAGTCCCAAGGCAGGGCTGGCTGGTCGGCAGCCCAGCAGTGGGTGGGCGTGAACAGTGTCGCGGCGCAGTGCCAAAAGCCGCGAGGAAAGGTCGGGTCGCATTGGATGCTTCGTTCATGACTGCCTCTCAGTCTGGACTTGGCTGGCCGGCATTAACAACTAGTTGCCCGTCCATACAGCTTGGTAACTAGTTCGCTATGTAGCGAGTACACGAGCAGGTGTCAAGAGGGTGGATCAGGGCGAGCCGCGAAGAGAATCTAGTCTGTGAGGTAGCTCAGCTTCGAAAGGCGCACGGTCGCGGCTTCCACCGAGACGTCGAAGGCAAGCGAAATGCGTTGCGCGAGAGTTGTCGCGTCGGCCGAGTCTTTGGCAAGTGGCGGATGCTCCTTGCGCTCGGCGAAGTAGGCTTCGGTTGCGCGCCTGATAAAGCTCTCCGGCATCAGCAGCGCCGCCCCAGCGTAGCCGGCCTGCCATTCCGCCCAGTCAACCACGTGCCGAGTTGGGTGCAGGCTCTTCCAGTAACAACGCTGCGGTTCCCTCGAGATCGCGTACTTCTCGTACAGCCAGCTGTGCAGCATAACGTGGCCGTACTCGTGGGCGAGAGTCATGCGTAGGCGATTGTTGCGGCTGCGCTGCTCCCACAACTCTCGCGCGATTTTGACGGTCGGCTTGCGACCGACATAGAAGAGGGTCACACCGAAGCCGTCGTAGACCTCGTCGGAGAGATCCGTGGCTACATCCAGCTCGGCGGCATCGCGCTCGATCAGCACTGTTATGGCCTCGGTCGGGACGGGAACGCGATCGAAGCCGTAGCGTCGGCGGAGCAGGCCGGTGATGGTCTCCTCGCACATTTGCTCCAGCTCGCCGACCTCCCAATAGGGGCGCAGGCTGA
>DASWGL010000258.1:0-2227 GCA_036393735.1 Gemmatimonadaceae bacterium
TCGCGGTGCAGTTATCCGACCGGTCGGCTATATTGGGATTCGCATGGGCTCATCCGTCAGGGACAAAATTGTCGAGGTCGCCTTGGACCGCTTTCACACGCTGGGATTCAATGCCTGCGGCGTCCAGGAGATCGTCGATAAAGCGGGGATTCCGAAGGGATCCTTCTACAACTATTTCAAGGCCAAGGAGCTCCTCGTGGTAGAGGTTTTGAAGGCCTACACCGACGGCTCACGACGAGAGATGCTTTCCGACAAGACGATTGCACCGATCAAGCGTCTTCGAGCACACTTCGAGTTCCTGGCTTCTCGCCATGCCAGATCCGGATATAGCAAAGGGTGCCTGATCGGCAACATCGCCGCCGAGACCTCGGACGAGATGCCGATCGTCCGGAAGGCCCTCGCGCGAGTGTTGGCCAACTGGACGGAACTGGTGGCCGGCGCGATTCGTGATGGACAGGCGGATGGGAGCATCGACGCTCGGCTGGACGCGGAAGAAATCGCACGCTTTTTGATCAACAGCTGGGAGGGCGCCCTAATCCGGATGAAGGTCGCGAATAGTAGGCAGCCGCTCGACGATTTTTTCTCTCTGGCGTTTCGGCTGTTCAACCGCAGCGCGTCACAAAACTTGTCCCCCGAACGTGGCGCTTCCGCTTCTCGTAGTAAGCGCGCTCCAAGCCGACCCAAATCGCGCCGGACTCCCTAGAGAACGCGAACACCCGCTCCGAAGCCGCGGACGGCAGCAATTGGACGGGCCCAATCTTCAACCTCTGGATTTTTGGTGGAGCTGAACGGGCTCGAACCGTCGACCTCCTGAGTGCGATTCAGGCGCTCTCCCAAACTGAGCTACAGCCCCACAAAAACTTGGGAAGGTATTGCCGCTAACGGCACGTCCGGGGCGAAGATTCCACCGAAACGGACGCGGATTATAACGCAGCGCGGGAGAGTGCAGCGGAGGCACGCACGAAGCCGCCGCCCAGATTCCTCGCTGCGGCTCGGAATGACAAGTCGCCTCACTTCACCGTGTTGCGGATGTCGTCATGCGTTGCCAGGGACGGTCGGATTCGTGAACGTCGCTGCGCCGCGAACAACACATTCGTGAAGGGGGATCACTGAACGGTGGCCGCAAAACGTTTTTCTAAAGTGGCATCGTTGTTTATCCTTACAGTGGTATGCCCGGCCTGGAACCCCTCTCCTCTTCCGACGTCGTAGTCGGTTGCGTCTCAGAGAACAACCCCAAATACCTCGGTCAGACGCTGCGGCTCGTCCAGTCGATCCGATGGTTCGGCGGTGAGCTCTCGAAGTCGCGCGTGCTGGTTTGCGCCATCGAGCAGATCGACTCTCGCGCGCGGCGCGCGCTGGAATCTCTCGGCGCCGAGATTCGCATCGTGCCGCGGTTCGATGCCCGCAACGGTTCCTCGAATCGCCTGCAGTTGTTCGACGAAGCATGGGACGGCAGTGAGCGGGTCCTTCTGTCGCTCGACTGCGACACGATCGTCGTGCGCGATCCCATCCCCCTTCTGCGACGCGGCGTCTTTCAGTCGAAGGTCGCGGCATTGCCGACCGTCACCGACGAGGTATTCGAACGTCTGTTCGACCGATTTGGTGTCGAGCTGCCGCCTCGGAATTTCGTGACCGGCTACACCGGCACGCCCACGATTCCGTACTTCAACGCCGGCGTGATCGCGATGACCGAGGACGTTGCGGAGCGGCTCGCGCCGCCGTGGCGGCATTACAACGCGATGTTCGCCGCGGAGCCGGCGCTCGTCGCACCGTGCGCGAAACATTTACATCAGGCCGCGCTGGCCCTCGCGCTCGCCGTCAGTCGCGTCCCCGTCGTGGAGGCGGGGCCGGAGCTCAACTATCAATTGAACAACACGCATCTGCCCGCGCCGCCCGGCTATGCCGACGTCGACCCGGCTATCATTCATTACCACCACCTCGTCGATCGCGACGGGTTCCTCCTCTCCTGTCCGTTCCCGCGCGCGCAGGAACGGATCGATCGGTTCAACGAGCGACTGCGCGAAGAGCGGGCGCTCCGCGCGCACCCTCGCGATCGCGCCACAGCGACCTCCTCTTCACCGCGACAGATCGCCGTCCTCGGCATGCATCGCTCCGGAACCTCGCTGGTCGCGCGGCTCGTCACCGCGATGGGCAGCTACGCCGGCGAAGATCACGAGCTGGCGGCGCCAGACATATACAACCCGACCGGTTACTGGGAGCGCCGCGA
>DASWGL010000259.1:0-2815 GCA_036393735.1 Gemmatimonadaceae bacterium
CACTCATACATCACCCCCGACGTCATCGCCGACTTCACGACGATCAGACTGGCGCGGGACAGTGATGATCGTGTTCTTGTATCGGGAATCAAGGGGAAGCCGCCGACCGACAAGCTCAAGGTCTCCGTGGCCTACCGCGCCGGCTTCAAGGCGGTTGGGACGCTCGTTTACGCGTGGCCCGATGCGCTCGAAAAAGCCCAATTGGCCGACCGGGTACTACGCGAGAGGCTGGACAGGCTTGGTCTTCGGTTCGAGCGTATCCTTTCCGAATTCGTCGGCGCCAACGCTACTCACGGGCGTTTGGCCGGGGATCAGAGCAACGCGCCGGAAGTGCAGCTGCGCTTTGGAGTGCGCGGCCCCGATCGCGCCGCGGTGGAACGATTCGCGCGGGAGATTGCGCCGCTCGTGCTGAACGGGCCGCCAAGTGTTACCGGATTCGCCGGCGGGCGGCCCAAAGTCGAAGAGATCGTTGCATACTGGCCCGCGCTGGTCGACAAGTCCGTTGTGAAAACCAAAGTGGACCTCATCCAATGAAGGTGCGCCTCGTCGACATTGCGCACGCCCGCTCGGGCGACAAGGGCGACACCGCCAACGTCGGTGTGATCGCGCTGGAGCCGCGATGGTACGAGGTGCTGGAGAAATTCGTGACACGTAACCGGGTGGCCGAACACTTTCGCGGCATGATCGAAGGTGATGTCGACCGTTACGAGCTCCCCAATCTCAATGCGCTCAACTTCCTGCTCCACGGCGCGCTCGACGGCGGCGGTACGCTGTCTCTCAAAACCGATGCCCAAGGCAAGGTCTACTCGACCGCGCTCCTCCGCATGGTGATCGACGTTCCGGACGTCGAGGCAAGGCGTCTCTCGCTGCCGGCGGCAAATTGAACAACATCCGCATGACGGCTGACGGGCCGATCGGCCGGATCACTCTCGCCCGTCCGGAAAAAAAGAACGCGCTCGATCGCGTCACAGCCGACGAGCTCGCCGAGGCGCTGTTTGCCCTGAGTGAATCAGCGGTGAGAGTAGTAGCCATCGACGGCGACGGACCGGATTTTTGCGCCGGAGCGGACCTCTCCGCGCTCGAGGATATGCTCGACGCTCCTCGCCAGGAGCAAATCGACGACGCGAAAGCCCTCGGACACGTCTTCCACACGATTCGGCGCATGGAAAAGCCGGTCGTCGCACTGGTGAAGGGCAGGGCGTACGGCGGTGGCGCCGGCCTCGCGTCGGCCTGCGACATCGTGCTCGCACACGAGGAAGCCCGCTTCGCCTATCCGGAAATCACGATCGGTTTCGTTCCCGCAATGGTGATGACAATGCTGCGGCGCTCGATGGGAGAAAAACACGCCTTCGATCTCGTCAGCACCGGCCGCATTCTCAAGGCGGAGGAGGCAAAGTCAATCGGCCTCGTATCGCGTGTGTTCGCGGCCAGCGAATTCGATCAGCTGTCTGAATCCGTTCTCCATCAACTCGCGGAAGCAGCTCCCAGCGCGATGGCGGCGACCAAGACCCTCTTTTACAAGCTCGACACGCTGGGCTTCCTGGATAGCATCTCGGCCGGCATCGTCGCCAATGCCGACTCCCGAGCGACTCCGGCTTTTCGCGAGGGCGTGAAGAGATTCACCAGTCGCAGAAAGGACAACCAGTGACGCCATTCACAATTGCGAAGCTCGCGCTGATGCTGATCGCGGCGATCCTCCTCGGTTGGGGGATCCGAACCGACGACGCCGCGCTCCGTTGGGCCGGGATTGGGTTCCTGTTCATCGCCCTGATCCTTCGATTCATCAAGAGGCCGCGCGATCTTCCATGACTGGCCCGCGTCCAACCACGATCGTCGACGCGCCGCGACTGTCAAAAAAACTTGGTGTCGACCTGGTGCTGGCGAGCGAGACGCTCCAGTACACCGGCAGCTTCAAGTTTCGCGCTGCCTACAACGTCGCGTCCAACGTAAAGCAGGCCCACATCGTTACTGCCTCGTCCGGCAATTTCGGACAGGCCATCGCCTACGCCTGCTCGCTGTTCAACAAGAGATGTACGGTCGTGATGCCGGTGACGGCGCCCAAGATAAAAGTCGATGCCGTTCGAGAGTACGGCGCCGAAGTCGATCTCGTCGACGTAAAGAAGAAAAGCAGGCTCGAGAGGCTTGGTGAGCTCGCCAAACAATATCCCGAGGCGTACGTCGCGAGCCCTTACGATGATCCGCTCGTGATCGAAGGCAACGCCGGGCTCGCCAACGAGCTGTTCGCGCTCGGCCTCGAGCTCGATTTCATCATCGCGCCGATCGGTGGGGGCGGTCTCACGTCAGGCCTGGTGAAGGCGGTCGAGCGAAGCGGAAAAAAGACGAAAGTGCTCGCCGCCGAGCCGCTGCTCTCCAACGACGCCGCTGAATCTTTTCGCGCCGGTCACATTGTGGCATTGCCCGACGAATCGGCGACGATCGCAGATGGCGCGCGCATGCTTCGGTTGGGCGATCGCAACTGGGAGATCCTTAGTCACGGGCTTGCCGGCGTTATAGAAGTCACGGAAGAGCAGATCATGGAAGGAGTTCGTCTCCTCTTCGCGCTCGCGAATCTGAAAGCCGAGCCCACGGGCGCGCTCGCGCTCGGTGCGGTGCTCGCACAGCCAGAGCGATTCAAGGGCAGGCGAGTCTGCTGCGTGATAAGCGGTGGAAACGCCGATCCGGCTCTCTACGCCAGGCTCATCGAGAGCATCTGAGCGGACGCCGGCGTTTGCCAGGCGCGGTGCGGCGCAACAGTTACGGACGCGATCAGGCGACGCCCCGTCGGTTCCTAGGTCGCTAGCTTTCATAAGATGGC
>DASWGL010000260.1:0-3177 GCA_036393735.1 Gemmatimonadaceae bacterium
AAATACCCTACCGAGTTGCGTGAGATTTTTGGCGAGGCGTGGCCGGACTGGTCCGACGACGACATGCGCCTGATCAACCAGCCGATCGATTTTGTGGGAATCAACTACTACACGCGGAGAGTGGAGCGATATCATCCGGATTATCTTCCGCTCCGAACGAAGCACGTACCGCAGCCGCAGCACATCGAAACCGATACGAAGTGGGAAGTGTTCCCCGAAGCGCTCACCAAGGTTATGCTCTGGGTAACGGAGCGCTACGGAAAGCCCGCAATCTACATTACGGAAAACGGCGCCGCGTTCTACGACCCGCCGCACACCATTGACGGCAAGATTGAAGATCCACTGCGCGTGGAGTACTACCGCCAACACTTGCGCGCCGCCCACGATGCGATGAAAAAGGGCGTGAATCTGCGCGGCTACTACGCGTGGTCGCTCTTCGACAACTACGAGTGGGCGCTCGGCTACTCCAAGCGCTTCGGCATCGTGCACGTGGACTATTCGACCCAACAGCGCACCATAAAATCGTCCGGCCGCTACTACGCCGAAGTGATCGCGTCCAAGGGCAGCATACTCGCGAAATGACGCGCAGCTAAAGATCTCGATCGGGAGGCGAGGGTGTCCTCGTAGGCGCTTTGCAAAGCGAGCGCGAGGAGGAGACCCGCGACCGAGCGGAGCGAGGGAGCGTACTTGGGGGCTCCGACCGAGCGAGCGTAGCGCCGAAGAGGACACCCTCGCCGACCCAAACCGAGATGCGTAAGAAGCGCTCACTTCAGCGAGTCCGCAGGCTTTCGTTTGCATCATTTCGCGTAGCGGATCGTAACGATTGATGGAATCTTGCGGACTCGTACTTCTGCGCCTCTGATCGCAGCTGGAACGCCGTCGACTGACGCAGACAGAATTGGTTGATCAAGCGGGCTGTAGACAACAATCCCGCCAGGCGGCATCCGTATTCCCGCGCGCAGATTGATCGTCACGACTTTGCCGAGGCCGCTCATGTCATAGTTCAGCGGGCCGTACTCAGTACTGAGGTTCGACACTTTGATCCCGGGCGGTTCCTTGACCCACTCATCGCGCACTCCAGCGCCGATCACGAGGCTGCTGTCGCTTTCGCGCTCATACGCGAGCATGTCGAGGAAGCTTCTGATATAGTCGCTCCCAACCCACGTGTGCGGCATGTCGCCGATGAACTTTGGCGTCTTCGGATCGCGATACACGACTTCCGCCCATTGATGCCACGCCGCGGGTCGCTGACCGGTGAAGAAGAAGTCGAGCAGCTCGTGCGCTCGCGCTCGTTGGCCCAGCTGGATGTGCGTGCCCACCGTGCGGAGCTCGTACGGCGTGTAGGCATCCCAGGCTTTGACGCCGATGCGCCGATTGCGGGCGTCCTGGAAATACTTGTCGAACGTGCGCGTCAGTAGTGGACCGGGAAGACGTCCCGCCTCCCCACCCGGACTCACCGCGATCGTCGTCGACGTCGCGTCGAAATCAGCCAGCTCCACCGAGCCCGGGATGTAGTCGATCTTGCGCTGGATCACCACCTGCCGAATCGATTCGAACAGATTCGCGCGGAAGCTGCTCCGGATCTCCGCGAACTTCGCCGCCTCGGGCTTGTTCAGCTCCTTGGCGATGAAGGCCGCGTCCTTGAATCCCCTCAGCGCGAAGAAATCATCCCAGTAGGAATGCATCGGTTTCGCGCTATAGCCTTCGTGGCTTATGGACTGCGGCAGTAATCCGTAGAAGGGCTTGTTAGCACCGACGGTGTACTGCTGCGTCATCCTTTCGTGGCGAAGTGAATCCATGTACGCCACCGCCTTGGCGACGTGCGGCCACATCTTCTCCAGCTCCGCCTTGTCTCCCGTGTGCCGATAATACTCGGCTACCAGATAAATGAATTCGCCGTGGCTGTCGTTCTCCGGCACCGGCGTTGCACCGTGCTCGTCGACGCAGCACGGGACTTTGCCGTTGTCGTACTGGTATGGAGCATACCAGTCGATGAAATCCTTCACGTCTTTGTCGTGGCCGAGTCGCAACAGCGCGGTCGACGTCAGCGACCCGTCGCGAATCCACGAGCGCGAGTAGCTGCGCGAGCCCGGCTGGATCGCGGCGCCATCCCGATTGATGAGAATATCCGCCAGCTGCGCGCGCATCGTCTGCGTGTACCGCGCCGCCGATGGCGGCAGCGTGATGCTCACCGGCCCCATCTTCTCACGCCACTCGGCCGCTGTCTTCTCGAGCTGTGACGTGACCGCGCGCTCACCCTGCCCCGGCAGCAGCGTGATACCGGGAGCATTGACGCCGGCAGGCTCCGGAATAGCACCTGGCTGCGGGGCGACCACTTGCGTTGGCGCAGCTACGTACCCGCTTCGCGCCGCAGAGAGCAGCTGCGCGAGATTCAGATCGCCACCGTGGAGCGGCACCGCGAGGTCGATTGGGCTCGACGTCGCATGCGGGCCCAGCTCGAGCTGATACGCGAAGGCGGCGGAGGCGTGGCCGTTTGGATCGGTGACAGAAATGGAGGTGGGAACTTTGCCAGCGCGCAGCCAGTCGACAATGTTCCCCTCGTCGAAGGTCACGGCTCCGAACCCGCTGACGGACGCTAGCGAGCGCACGAACCTGTTTCCGGTGACGCGCACGGAGGAGCCCTGCAGCGAGATCGAGTCGACGCGCGCAACTCCGCCCGCGAGATTCAGGAACTGCCACGGCGGATTGACTTGTAACGGTCTAAGCGCGAGAAAGAGCTTAAGCTTCTTGTAAGTGCGGGAATTGTTGGTGATGCGATACCGCGCATAGAGCACCGATGAATCGACGGGACCGGCAGCGAAAGCGCTGATCGTGAGATCGAGATCCTTGGTGCTCCATACAACCTGTGGTAGCGGCAGCGCTTCCACACTCGACGCGACCGATGTGTTCACATCGTTCCAGGTGAGGAGCTTCCCGTCGGTGTACAGGAATGGCTCGATCGAGAACTGTCCCCACCCCACCTCGATCATCCCCTCCTCATTGATCAACGCCTCGGCGCTGTCGCGATCGACACCGACCACCGTCCAGTAGGATTGCTCGCTGGAGAGATACCGCGGGTAGCTGCCGCGCGGCGCATCCTTCGCCAAGGCAAAGAAGAAATCGTTCTCGCTAATGGCCCAGTCGAACGGTTTGACGCTGATGTCGCGGATCCCGTAG
>DASWGL010000261.1:0-2266 GCA_036393735.1 Gemmatimonadaceae bacterium
CACCAACGCTTTACCGAAGCTGCGCCGGCCCACGATCAACGCGCGATCGTGGTCCTGCAACGAGCCCGCCAGTGCTTCCGCGGCGCTCGCGCTCCGCTCGTCGATCAACACCACCAACGGCAGGTCGCGGAAGTCACCGTCATGTTTCGTGACATAGGTCGTGTCGACACCGCGTTTGCGGCCGCGCGTGCGAAAGACGACCGTGTTCTTGGGCAGAAACTCGCTGGCGATCTGGACGGCAAACGTGACGCTCCCGCCCGGATTGGCGCGCAGGTCGAGAATGACGCGCTTGGCGTGCATGCCGCGCAGTTTCTTCAACGCGTCGTCCACGTCGTCGGGAGCGCGGCCCGAGAAGCTGTCGAGCTGGAGGTAGCCGGTTATCGAGTCGGCCATCCGAACGACCGACACCGTGTGCAGATCGAAGGTATTGCGTTTCAGTGTCACACCGAACGTGTCGGGTTCGAGGCGCGAGCCCCGCTCCAGCCGCAGTCGCACCTTGGACCCTTTTTCCCCGGCCAATCGCAACTCGAGCGTTCCGATATCGATTCCCGACACGGACGTGTCGTTGAGAGTGAGGAGGCGATCGCCGGGAAGTATCCCGCCTTTGGCCGCCGGGCTGCGCGGAGCGACGGCGAGCACCGTGGCAGCGCCTTCAACCTCTTCGAGTGCGATGCCCACAGATACGAGCTCGCCGTGCTCCAAGGCCTCGCTCCGCTGCCATTCCGTTCGGGACAGGTACGAACTGTGGGGATCGAGCGCTCGCAGGACGCCGCGGATGGCGGCGGCCACAAGCTCGGAATAGCTGACCGTATCGGGGTAGTTGATCCGGATGTGATTGAGCACACCGGAAAAGGTCTGGAGCTCCTCGTAGGCGGAGCGCTGCGTCTGCGCAGCCGCCGCGCGCGACGCCACCGCCGACACCAGAACGGCGGCACACAGGGCTTGTCGCACGACCAGACTCGAGCTCCTCATTCCTCTTTCAAAGCTACCAGATGACGCTCCGCATCGGCGCGTAGCGAGGCCAGGCGGTGGGGCGCGAGCGCAAGAAACCGGTCGTACAGCTCCCGGGCATCGGTCGGTCGGCCAAGATCCTCTTCAATCCGGCCCAGCAGATAGTATGGCGGCGTGTAGCGCGGATTCAACACCACGGCGCGCCGCACCGTCTCCTCCGCCTCGGTGGCTTGGTTTCCATTGAACAACGATACCGCGTACTCGAAGAGGACGACGGGGTCGTCGGGGCTGACTTCGGCAGCGCGACGCCGCTCGGCGAGGCACGAGTCCATCTGCCCGCCTTCCTGGTAGATCACCGCCATGTAAGTGTGCGCCATCGTCAGGCCCAGATCGTGTTGCACCGCTTCTTTGAAGACATCCATCGCCCGGTCCAGATTGCCCGCGCGTTGCTGCACGACCGCGAACGTGAATCGATATTCATTCGTCTGCAGTGGGATGTGAACAAGCTCTTGCTCCTCCACCTTATCGCCACGCTGCACCAACGTGTCGAGATCCCACAGCGCATTGAAATACCGGTGAGCATGGGCCGCGGCGAGTGATCGATACCACAGAATGAAATTCGGAACGCGCTCCGGGTAGCGAGCCTCCTGAAACCGTACCTGTGAAAGCCGCTCGAGGCGCAGGTACGCGTCGGAATATCGGCCCAGGCCGAAATCTGTCAGCCAGGCGAGATACAGATCGTAGGCTTGCGCTGCGGGAGTGGTCGGATCGTCAAACTTCGGTTCTTCGATGTCGTAGGCAATCGCGAGGACTTCCTGACTGACGAGTGGATTGATGCGAAACGCGCGCTTGTAGAACCCTTCCGCTTCGTCGACGAGCGGTTGCCAATCGCGGGGCACCCGTCGCTCAGCGACCTCGCGCGCCAGGGAAGAGCGACGGGAAAACGGTAGGTGATACAACGCGAGATACGCTTCCGCCAACCGCGGCTCGAATCGAATCGCCAGCCGTAAGAGGCTGTCGGTCTCCGTCCAGTGGTGATGCTTCCAGTGCGCGAGGGCCAGATAGTAATGGAGGTACCCGTCGTTCGAGTCCGCGCGCACGAGGCCCTCGATCTCGCGAATGCTGCGCTTGAGAATCGGCGGCTCCTGCGCGGCGACCGACGTTGTCGCGAGGAACAACGCTGTGAGAGCGGCGATTGCCGTCACCTTACCCGTCACGCGAGCAATATATTCCCTGACGAAGGTCTTTGTTCCCCTACCAAGGACCGTCATGGACGAAGCCGCTAAGAAGAACATCCTGCGCCACTTCCCCTCTG
>DASWGL010000262.1:0-1598 GCA_036393735.1 Gemmatimonadaceae bacterium
CAACGTGAAAAACGAAATGACGATCGCACAGGAAGAGATTTTCGGCCCTGTGCTCAGCGTGATCGCCTACGACTCCGAGGACGAAGCCATCCGGATCGCCAACGACTCTAAATATGGTCTGCACGCCGCGGTCATCGGAACCGACCTTTCGCGCGCACGCCGGGTGGCCTCTCAGTTGCGAGCCGGTCGCGTCGTGATCAATGGCATGACCGACGATCCACAAGCGCCCTGGGGCGGATTCAAATACTCCGGTGTCGGCCGAGAATATGGCCGCTACGGGATCGAGGCGTTCTTGGAACCGAGGGCCATACTGGAGTCCTGATCATGAGCAAACACATTCGAATCTCGCCCGAGGAAGCTGCGGATCGCCTCGCTATCCGGGAGCTCGTCGAGACCTATGCGCACTGCGCTGACCGTCGCGACGCGAAAGGCCAGATGTCTCTCTTTACCGCAGACACGCACTTCGTTGTGTTCATGAACGCGAAAGATCCGAAGCCCTCGCAGGAGCTGCACTCGCGCGAAGCGCTCGCGCCGGTCTTTGCAGACCTGAACAAATACGACGCCACCACGCACTTCCTCGGGCAGAGCACAATTTTCACACTCACGGCTAACCGAGCCACGGGGGAAGCGTATTGCCTGGCTCATCACGTCACGGTCGATGGTGGAAAGCGACGCTTGATGATTGCCTCGCTCCGATACCTCGATACGTTCGTGAAAAGTGACGGCGATTGGCTGTTTGCGGAGCGACTGCTCTACGTCGACTGGTTGGAGGAGCGCGCCCTGTCATGAATTCTCCGGCGACGGGCCAGATACGTCTTGTCATCGTAGGCGCCACTGGAATGGTCGGCGGATACGCCTTACGCTACGCGCTCGATCATCCTTCCGTCGGAGTCGTCACGGTTATCGGCCGCAAGAAGCTCAATATTTCCCATCGCAAGCTAAAAGAGGTTCTGCATGCAGACTTCGCGGATTGCTCCGCCCTCGAAAAGCCGCTGTCAGACCAGGACGCGGCGATCTTTTGCCTGGGCGTCTATACGGGCGCTGTACCAGACGCGGAGTTCCGCAAGATAACCGTCGACTATACCATCGAGTTCGCGCGCGTTCTCCGCGCCAGCAGCCCCGGCGCGACCTTCTCATTCCTGAGCGGGAGCGGCGCTGACCAGACGGAACGAAGCCGAATAGCTTTCGCACGCTATAAGGGAGAGGCGGAGAAAGCGCTGCTTGCGGCAGGGTTTCCCCGTCTTTACATCCTCCGGCCCGCGTATATCTATCCCGTGGAGCCCCGGAAGGAACCGAACTTCAGCTACCGGTTGTTGCGCGCGATCTACCCTCTGTTTCGGGTGCTGTTTCCCAATCAGGTGATTCCGGCCGAGGACCTGGCGCGCGCGATGGTGGATGTTGCCGTCCGCGAAACAGGGAAGACCGGAGGCCTGGTTTTCGAGAACCGCGACATCAGAGCCATGGTCAAGTAAGGATTCGATTTTCGAAATTCATGCCGACCCTGTCTTGAATTGCGTTTGGGGTAACGGGGGAAAACCTGGTTCCTTCGCGTTCGTGATCGTTATCCTGCCCCACCAAGTCCTGCCGTCTAGACAGTC
>DASWGL010000263.1:0-4723 GCA_036393735.1 Gemmatimonadaceae bacterium
CCCGAGACGAACTGATCGGGGCGCCGTTCAAGAACTACTTCACGGACTCGAGTCGGGCCGAGGCGGCAATCAATCGCGTCCTAACGGAAGGGAAGGTCACCAACTACGAGCTTACGGCGCGCGCTAGAGACGGTACGCTCACGGTGGTGTCGTACAACGCAAGTACGTTCCATGACCGCGACCGGAAGCTGCAAGGGGTGTTCGCTGCTGCGCGCGACATGACCGAGCTAAAGGTTTTTGAGCAAACATTGCAGCAGAAAAACATCGAGCTGGAAGACGCAAGCCGCATGAAGTCCGAATTCCTCGCCAACATGTCGCACGAGCTGAGGACGCCGCTGAACGCCATCATCGGTTTCTCCGAGGTGCTCGGAGACGGTCTAATGGGCGACATGACCGATCAACAGCGAGGCTACATCGGGGACATCTTCAAGAGCGGCAAGCACCTGCTCTCGCTGATCAACGACATCCTCGACCTGTCCAAGGTGGAAGCCGGCAAGATGTCGCTCGACTTGGAAGCGGTTCAGTTGTCGCCGCTGTTCGCCAACAGCTTGTCGATCATCAGAGGGAAAGCCGCGACCCGCCACATCACTCTGGTCATGGACGACACCGAGGATCTGGGCTCGATTCGGGCCGACGGGCGCAAGGTCAAGCAGATCGTCTACAACCTTCTTTCCAACGCGGTCAAGTTCACCGTCGATGGCAGTCGAGTGACCCTGCGCGCAGAACGCGTCCCTCGCGCGGACGTCGGCAAGCTCTCCGGCTCCGGCACCGGTCGAAGCTTTCCGTTGGCCGACAACGAGTTCGCGGAGTTTCTCAAGATCAGCGTCACCGACAGCGGCATCGGTATCTCGCCTGAGGAGCTGGAGCACCTGTTCAAGCCTTTCAGCCAGATCGACGCCAGCCTGGCGCGAAAATTCGAGGGGACGGGACTCGGCTTGGCGATGGTAAAGCTCCTCTCCGAGCTGCATGGTGGGACCGTGGCCGTGGAGAGTGTCGTTAGCGAAGGAACGTGCTTCACCGTCTGGCTGCCACTCCGGGCGGAGGAGCAAGACGCGTTGACGTCAGTTAGAGTGCCGGCCGCGTCGTCCATTGAGGCCGTGCCCGGAATTCGCACAGCGCTGGTAGTTGAGGACGATCTCAAATCCGCCGAGCTGATCCGCGTGCAGCTCGAGGCGGAAGGCTTCAAGGTGCTCCACGCCTCCACCGCCGAGGCAGCGCTCGCTCTCGCAGTGCAGCAGCCTTTGTCGCTGATCACACTGGACATCATGTTGCCCACGATGGACGGCTGGGAATTTCTGAGTCGGATCAAGCAGGTGTCGGCTCTCAGCTGCATCCCGGTCGTGATTATTTCGATAGTCGCGGATCGCAACAAGGGCTTCGCTCTCGGGGCCGCGGCGGTAATGCAAAAGCCGATATCCCGGAAAGAGTTGTACGACTCGCTCGTTGAGCTTGGTCTACTACCCGTCTCGCCGGGCGAGACACTCAAAATCCTCGTAGTCGATGATGATTTTAGGGCAGTGGAGTTGATCGCCGCCCGTATCCAGGACTTGGCCAGCACCGTTCTCCGGGCGTACGGAGGCAAGGAGGCAATCGAGGCCGCGAAGCGTGAGCTGCCGGACCTGATTGTCCTGGATCTCATGATGCCTGAGGTGAACGGCTTCGACGTAGTGATGGCGCTCCGTGAAGATTCAGCAACGGCTCACATTCCGATCATGGTGGTCACCGCCAAGCGAATCACAGCCGAGGACCGCGCTAAGCTGAATGGCTTCGTCGCGACGATTGTGGAAAAGGCCGAGTTCGACGGTGCCCGCTTTACGGCCGAAGTCCGGCGGGCAATGTCGGGACGCCACGCGGTCGCCTGACATGGCAACGGTTTTGGTGGTCGAGGACAACGCCGCCAATATGAAGTTGGCGAAATTCCTGCTGGAATCCGCCGGCCACACCGTGGTCAGCGCCACAGATGCTGAGAGCGGCCTGACCTTGGCGCGCGACCGGCAACCCAACCTGATCCTGATGGATATTCAGCTTCCCCGCATGGACGGCCTGGAAGCCACCGCGCTCCTCAAGCGTGACGACTCGACCTGCGCCATTCCGGTAATCGCCCTCACCGCCCTGGCGATGAAAGGCGATGAGGAGCGGATTCGCGCCGCGGGGTGTGACGGCTACATCGCCAAGCCTCTCGCGTATCGGGAATTCCTCGCCACCATCTCGGCGCACCTGGCGAAAGTTCCCGCTGTAACGTGACGGCGGCGCGAAAATGAACACTATCCCAGATTCCGTCGCCGAGAACCCGGCGCGCGTTCTGATCGTCGACGACAAGCTCCAAAACAGAGAGTTGCTGGAAATCATGCTGGTGCCGGAAGGGTTCGTCCTTCTGACCGCCGCGAGCGGCGAAGAGGCGCTCGCTATAGTCGCGGTGGATCCACCGGACCTCATCCTGCTCGATGTCATGATGCCGGGCATCGACGGTTACCAGGTGGCTGCAAAGATCAAGAGCGACCCGGCCACCAACAGCATCGCCATCATCATGCTCACTGCACTGGACGATAGCAAGGCGAGGATGCTCGGGCTGAACGCCGGAGCCGAAGACTTTCTCACCAAACCTGTGGATCGTGCCGAGCTGGTTGTGCGGGTGCGAAGCCAACTGCGACTCAAGGCATATGGGGACAAGCTGCGCGGGACTCTCGCGGCGCTCTCGTCCGCCAACGAGCAGCTCGATCGCCACACTCGCGAGATCGCATCAGCGCAGTCGCTTGCGGATGCCGCGACGGCGCGACTGGCACGACTGCAGAAAATTACGGCGGCGCTTGGCAACACCGTCACGCAAGACGGCGTCGCCGACTCCGTTCTCAGGGAAGCCATCGTTGCACTCGAGTGCGAAGCCGGCGCGGTCGTCGTCGAGACTGAAGAAGAGGAGGGGCTCGCGCTTCTCCGCGAATCCGGATCGCTCGATTCGCTCATGAGCTCGTTCAAGCCCACGCAGCCTCCTCGGTCGGGCGGTCCATACGCCGATGCGGTAAAGAATTGCCGCGCGGTCTATTTGGAATCGTTCGAGGAGATGCTTCTCCGTTACCCAGAGTTTCAGAGTGCCAGCAAGACCGAGTCGCGAGGAGCGTGGATGTTTCTACCGCTCGAGATCGGCGACCAGGCGGTGGGCGCTCTCGCGTTCGGATTTGCTGGTCCACGCAAGTTCACCGTTCTCGACAGGCATTTCGCCGACACGGTTGCGCGCTACTGCGCACAGGCTCTCGATCGTGTGAGGCTTCGCATTGCCGCGGCTGCCGCGCTGGCCGAGGCGGGAGATGCAAGGATAATGGCCGAGCACGCGAACAACGCCAAGACAATGTTTCTACGTGCCATGAGCCATGAGCTTCGCACACCGCTGAACGCGATCTCAGGCTACACCGAGATCCTGGAGATGGGAATTCGCGGGGTCGTCAATCCCGAACAGGGCAAGGACCTCGGCCGGATCAAGCGAGCCGCGGCTTACCTTCTGCGACTGATCAACGACATCCTCACGATCGCGAGGCTCGAAGGTGCGAGGCCACTCAACGTGATCTCCATTCCAGTCAATCCCATGCTCGCAGAAGTCGAGGGGCTTTGCACGCTTCAGGCGAAGGCAAATGGACTGACGCTGACAGTCACCCCATGCGAGCGCGAGACAGTCGTGGCAGCGGATGCCGAGAGGTTCCAGCAGATCCTGCTCAACCTCATCACGAACGCGATCAAATTTACTGGTACCGGCGGCAACATCGCCGTTACGTGTGATAGCAATGCAAGCGTGGTGCAGATTCGCGTGAAGGATAGCGGCGTTGGCGTTCGCCTGGTCGATATCGACCGCGTATTCGAGCCTTTCGTCCAGATCGACAGACACCTGACTTCCGCAACGCAGCAGGGCGTCGGACTCGGACTTTCGATCAGCAGGGAGCTCGCCCGCGCCATGCGCGGCGATCTGACGCTTCAAAGCACTGAGGGAGTCGGCTCTACGTTCACGCTGACGCTTCCGATTGCGTCCGAGACTTCACTGGCGTCCCCGATTGCAAAGGCGATTCCACCGATTAATGTTCCCCGCATCAAGTCGGTAGTCGCTTCCTAGGAGTTGAGAACCAGCATGGCACTTTCAGCAGCGCAGCGAAAACATCTCGAACGGCGTCTCCTGGATGAGCGCGCCCGAGCGCAACGTACCCTCAGCAGGTCTGTGGATGAGAATGCGGATGGAGATGAGCAGGGCCGCGCTGGTGACCTGACGTCCATGCCGCTCCACATGGCCGACCGCGGGACCGACACGATGCAGCAGGAATTGGATGCATCGAACGCGACGCGTGTCTCACGTGAGCTCGCCGAGATCGATGCCGCGCTCGAGCGACTCTACCAGACCCCCAAAAAGTTCGGCCGCTGCGAGGATACCGGTAAAGACATCCCCTTCGCGCGACTGGACCTGATCCCGTGGGCGCGTACCTGCGAGCACGCTGAGAAATGACGGCGGAGGATGAAGGATCTATGAGTGACCCGGCCGAATCCACTCAAGCGAATCCTCATCCTGTAAGTCAGCACCGGTCCCCGCGCGAGATTGCCGCAGATGAGGCGGGGCCAATCGGACAGCCGGACCTGGATGTCGTGGCGAAAGAAGTTTCCGATGCGACAGCGCGAAAATACCCGCGGGAAGGGCGCGTACTCCGCGCTGTCGAGTCGAAGAAACGGCGGAAGCGCCGGTAAGCGCTAC
>DASWGL010000264.1:0-2444 GCA_036393735.1 Gemmatimonadaceae bacterium
GGCTTCAGCATTCGCCGTTGCCGGAGAATCGCCGAGCAGCTGAAACATTCGCGAGACAGTGGCGGTGAACTTCGCGCGCAGATTTGCGGACGCGGTGTCCGTCTTCGTGTAGTATTCGCTGTTTGGAAGTGACAACCCGCCTTGAAACAGGCCGGCGATGGTATTTGCCGCATCCTTGGCATCCTGCGTGGAGCCTTCCGAGATGGGCGCTAGTCCGTAACTCTTTTCAAGCTCCCCAAGCGCTTGCTTCAGGTCGTCGACGCTGTTGATCGCCGCAATGCGATCGAAGCCGGGCTTGAGCGGTGTCGCTCCCAGGCGCTCGATGGCGGCAGTGTCCATGCACGTCGAGTAGAAAGCTCCGACCTTCCATTCACCCGTGCCCGGCTTGTACTGCCCGGACTTCACTCGCACCACACTGCTGTCGAGAATGGTGCGCAAGAGCGCCTGGTTCGAATCGAATAGCTGGTCGAACGCACCGTAGGAGGGATAGTCTCCGGGAATCTTCGCGCGTTGCAGCCAGCCGCCGTTGGCGAACTCGTAGAAATCCTGGCAGGCCGGATAGCTCGTATCGAGGTTGGCGCGATCGAAGGGGACGGTCTGGACTGGTGCCTGCGCGCGCACAGTTCCCGCGAGCACCATGAGCAGGGTGAGCGAGCTGAGGGCCGTACGATGCAAGTACATCAGGATCCTCCTCCGGGAAGGGCCGTCTGACGCGCGGTCTTCGCTCGACAGGCATCGCCGCACAATTTCTCCGAACAATCCGGATCCCAGCATCGGTCGGCTTCGGCACCCTCGAAAGACCTGACCGGCTCGATTCCGGCGCGATCGAGAATCAGCTCGGCCAGCTTTTCATGCACGCCGAAGGCTGGTGTAACGCTGAACGTCACCCGCGGAAAGGCGCTTGCTGCCGCGGCCACCATTCGGGGAATGTCGGCGGTCGAGTGCCGGCCCGGGGATAGCATGTATGGGAAAACGGTGATATCCGTCGCCCCTCCCTCGACACAATCGGTAAATCCACGGCGGATGTCGGGTTCGGCCAGGTCCATGTGCGCGTAGCGCACGACCACATGCGCCCCCGCCATTGTCTGCAACAGCTTCGACATGCAAATGAGCATGTCGTTGGCTTCGGCTCTCACCGAGCCATGATCGACGATCAGAATTCCCTTCATCTGTGCAAAATGGTGCGGGGCGCGCTTGCCGACTAGTGTGCGGCTTCGTCCAGCGTCGTACCCTCATGCCAGGTGGGTCGTGCCAGACCCTCGGCGTCTTCGTAGAAGTGGATCTTGTTCGGAGCGTAGGTCTTGGTGAGGAAGATTATCTGCCCGGTATGCATGGCGAAGTGCTCGACCACGTGATAGACCGCGCCCAGGACCGTCGTCTCACGCCCCTGGATCACGATCGATCGCTCCAGATCCTTCTCTGACAATGCCGCCAGAACGGATTCGGCTTCACGCAGCACCACCTCCAGATTGTCGAGGAGCGTGGAGCCGTCATCGCCGTCTCTCCGCCCGAACTCGCGAGCCCGGTCGCGGGTGATCTCACGCCCGCCGATGCCACCGAGAATCCACTCTGTGACGTTGCCGGTGAGGTGAACGAGGAGATTGCCGACGCTGTTGGATGCGTGATTTGGCCGCGCCCACACGACGCTCCGCGGCAGGGCGTTGACGCAGTGCCGGAGCTTGATCGGGTACTCCTTCGTGAGCCAATAGCGCGAGCGCGAAAGGAAGATCTCCCCGGCCGACACTACGCTGTCCTGGCCTCGGCCGCGGCCAGAGTGTCGCGGAACACCTCCAGTGCAAGCTCGACCTTCCCGAATGGCGCCGACACCTGCACGCCCTGCACGTGTGGCCTCACGCGCTCCAGCATTTCGCGCGCGATCGCGATTCCCTCCGCCACTCCGTGCTCCTTGGACTTGGCACTCGCGGATCGCATCCGCTCGATGATACTCGCCGGCACGACCACGCCGGGCACTTCGTTCGCCAGGAACTCGGCGTTGCGCAGCGAAACCAGCGGCCAGATCCCCGCGACGATCGGAATCCGGGTGTGCTCGATCGTGCCGAGAAATGTCTCGAGCTGCTTCACATCGAACACTGGTTGCGTAATCGCGTACTCAGCACCGGCTTCGACCTTCCACTCGAAGCGCTTGAGCTCCTGTGAAGGATCGAGCGCGGCCGGGTTTACGCCGACGCCAATCGTGAACTTCGTCGGCGGGCCAATGGCGTTGCCGCCGGGATCGAGGCCGTGATTGAGCTGGCTCACGAGGTTGGTCAGCCCGATCGCGTCGATGTCAAACACCGCGGTCGCGTTTGGATACGGCCCCATCTTGGGTGGATCGCCGGTGATGAGCAGCAAATTGCGCAGGCCAACAGCGGCCGCGCCCAACAGATCGCTCAACATCCCGAGGAGATTCCGGTCGCGGCAGCAGTAATGGATGACCGTCTCGA
>DASWGL010000265.1:0-5955 GCA_036393735.1 Gemmatimonadaceae bacterium
ATGGTTGTGTCAGACCCGCGGCTCCCATTTGGCGGCGTCAAGAATTCGGGCTTCGGCCGGGAGCTGGGCGAGTTCGGCATCCACGAGTTCGTGAACATCAAGAGCATCCGACTGATGGAGAATCAGGCGGAAAGTAAATCCGCAACGGAGTGATCAAAGCTCCATCACCAGCCTCACATCCGGATCTATCTCCTCGAGCGCGGTGCGCCGAGTGACCCACGACACGATGAAGAACACAAGGAATGAAGACACCATTGCGACCGCCGACGCCGTCACACCGGCGGGAAAGCTAAACACTTTCCAGTAGGCAGCGGTCTCCAGCGCGAGTGTGACGATCAAGCCCGTTGCGATCGACGCCATTGCTCCCGCGCGTGTCGCGCCCTGCCAGTTCAGTCCCACGGCCAGCGCGGGGACCAGCGTCGAGGCAAACAAGCCCCACCCGAAAATCCCGAGGAATGCTACCATCGTCCCCGACCGCTGCGCGGTGATCGCAGCCGCAATCGCGATCAGAACCGTCACCGCCCTTCCCCATCGCAGCTCGTTCTTCACCCGTCGGTCAAAGGCGACCGGCAAATCGTGCGTCACTATCGCCGCGCCGATATTGATAAACGAATTTGCCGCGCTCATGGTCGCGGCTGCGACCCCCGAGAAGACCAGAGCGGCCAGAATTATCGGCGTGACGTTGAGCAGGAGGGCCGGCGTCGCCAGATCGGGGCTTGCAAGTGGCGCCAGGCGACCGTTCAGCACGAATGCTTTCACGCCCACTCCCACGCTGAAGTACAGAAGCAGCACCAGCACCAGACCCAGCGTCTTGAGCAGCGGATACCATTTGAGCTGCAACGGATCGCGCAGCATGTAGTACTTGTGCACGGCCTGTGGCTGGCCAAGCGAGCCCATCGAAAACACGAAGAAGAAGGAAAGCGCCGCGAGTGGAGTGATTTTTCCCCAGGGGCCAAGAAAGGTTGGGTCGTGCGCGAGAATCGTACGTGAGATTTCGCCGAGGCCACCACCGAAATTGAGCACGAAAAGAAAAACGAGGACGGACGCCACGGCCATCAGGGTTCCCTGAAAGACATCGTTGTAGATGCCGGCGAGAATTCCGCCCGATGCGGAGTAGGCGAGCGTCACACCCATTCCGATCCAGATTCCCCATCCGAGGCCCACTCCAAAGATGGAATTGATCACAACTCCCATCGCCAGCGCGTTCGTCGCCATATATCCCACTATGCCGACGAGAATCGCGACCGCGGAGAGTCCCTGCGCACCGCGCGAGCGATAGCGGGCTCCGATCGCGTCCGGAATCGTGATCAGCGCGCGGGCTTCGCCAAGGAGGCGCATGCGCTTCGCCAGGACCCACGCGCCCATGACGTTCGTGACGGCGGCCGGAAGCACGATGTACATCGCGCCCAAGCCCACTGCGTAGATGAATCCCGGACCACCGATGAACGCAAAGCCGGAAACGGACACCGATACCGAAGCAACCGTGAGTGCAACCAGCCCGATACTCTTTCCAGCGACGAAGAAGTCAGCCGCGGTTCGTGTCCTGCGCGCCGCCCAGACGCTGATCCCGAGGACCACCGCGAAGTAAAGGATGCCGACAGCCACCACGGCGGGGCGAGCAGCATTCGGCAATGCGACCTGGAGGAGCGCGCTCACATTCGCGGTTTGAATCATCCGCCGAGCCGGCCGTCTATCGGCTCTCGCGCCGCGTTCTCCTTGGCCAACTGATTCTCCAGAGCAAGGGCACGCACCCGCTCGACATCTTCCGCGCTCAGCGTCTGCGTCTCGAATGTCAGAGCATACGCGATTGGCAACACGACGATGGGGAGCAGTCCCACTCCGTAAATCACGATTGCGGCTCGCGCGGGCAGTCCGAGCCAGAGCGTGCTGAGCGGACCTTCTGCCGCCGGCAGCGCCAATGCCGCGCCGAAGCCGATCACCAGCACCACGACGACGAATGCGAACGGAATCTTTAGCGGTCCTATCCCTCGGCGTCCGCGCGTGGCGCCAAGGATCATGATGGCGCCGAGTGCAGCGGGAATTCCCAGAGCGAGGAGCCAGGCGGCCCAAACCGGTGTCCCTGACGTGCTGAATGCCGCCAGGTATCCGGCTGCAACCGCCAAGATTCCGAAGAAAAGCGCAATGAGCGCCGCACGCCGGGTGGCATCATCCCCCGTTGCTTGTCTCCTCACGGTTGGCTCGGTCATGGAAGTCCCACGTTAGAGCAGAGCCAGCAACGCAAACGTTGCCAGCCAGTGCTCTCCCATGTAATCGCCTGAAACGTGCGGCTGGCTGGCGGCGAAATGTGTCTCCGCCACTTCGAGTGCAATTCCTCGACGTGTATCGCTCGCGGGCCACGTCGCCGCGATTGAGCGCCAGCACCAGGCCCGGTTAAGATTCAACCCGTCGAGGTGAGCGATCTTTCCATCGCTGCGATCACTGACAATGGCGGGCGTGAACAGCGTCGCCGGCTCTCGCACGGCGAGCCTGGGAAGAAAGCGGTCGAGCCAGCTCGAGAACTCGCTCGTTTTCAACACCCTGCGCATGCACTCGGCCTCCATCAGCGCCGAGGAGAGGAAGTCATCCCCACCAGGCTCCCATGCCTGGCAGTCCGAATCCTTCGAGTACCAAGCGCGCGCTTTATCGATCAGAGCTTTCCGAAGCGCATCGTTGCTCGTGACCTCTGCGTATTCCAGCGCCAGAGTAAGGGCGAAGGAGCTGTTGAAGTGCGTCCCTACGCGTGTCGGGTACGTTGCCTTGAGCAGAAAATCGAGGAAGCGCTGCGTGAACGCGTCAGCGAGCGGCGCAAGCGCGTCGCTCCACCGCTTGCCCTTCTCGCTTGCATGTCGATTCAGCTCGGCGGCAAGCATTAGCAGCCACGCCCATCCGTATGGGCGCTCGAACGTTGCGCGTAACGGTTGACCAAGGTATCTCGTTTCCGCCCGCACTTTCGTAGCGGTGAGCTGGGCGTCGAACAGCTTTTCGATTTTTCCGGCGTCCCGCATCTCTGGAAAGAGCCGCAGCAGCGTCGCGAGAAGCCAGTATCCGTGCACGTTGGAATGCCAGTCGAAGCTTCCGAAAAAAACCGGGTGCAGCTCACGCGGAGATTTGAGATCGGCGCGCTTGTTCAGCACATGATCGAGCTTGTTCGGGTATTCCCGCGTCGCGTGTGTCAGCGCGACGAGTACGAACTTGCTGGCGAGGGCCGGAGTGAGAGATGTGGATGTGGCCATCAGCGGCGGAATACGAGAAAGTTCATCAGCAGGATGTTCGCTCCCAGCAGCATGAGCGCCGTTGGAATCTGGACTTTGATCACCGCGTTTTCATCCGGGAGCTCGAGCAGAGCGGTTGGAACGATATTGAAGTTGGCTGCCATCGGAGTCATCAGTGTGCCACAGAATCCCGACAGCATGCCGATTGCGGCCATGACCGTCGGGTCACCACCGAATTTCTGAACGATTAGCGGAAGTCCGATCCCCGCGGTCATCACGGGAAAGGCGGCGAACGCGTTGCCCATGATCATTGTGAACGCGGCCATGCCGACCGCATAGGTCGTTACGACGACGAATGGGTTGTCGAGCGGTATCCAGCGCTGCGCCAGACCGGACACAACGTTGCCAACGCCCGCAATCGCGAATAGCGCCCCGAGTGCGGCGAGCATTTGAGGTAGCACGGCTGCCCAGCCGACCGCGTCGAGCAGCCGGCGTGCCTCTCTGATCGGAGAGAATAGCGGTGGCCTGAGCATGACCATCCCCGTCGCGAGCGCGACGAGAGTTGCGATCGCCAGTGAGATCACGGTGACTTGCTTGAGATCCACCACGGGCGTGCCATGAATCGTGATCTTCTTGAAGACCACGGTGCCCAGCACGGTGATAAACGGAATGGCGAGTGCCGGAATGAAGAGTTTGTTCCCCCAGCGCTGCGCACTGGCTTCACGTTCCTCGCGCGTTGCGCTCTCCTGCTTGCCCTGGCCCAGACCGCGGATGCTCGCGACGAGAACCATCACGATGACGAGAAATCCATTCGCGAGATCAGGCAGATGCGAGCCCGCAAGAAAGGTGATCGCGTAGATCGCCCAGAAGGCTGTGTTGTTGAAGCGTCGCGGGTTGCTCCGATCGCGCCAGTTGACGATAGCGACGCCCGCCATCATGAGACCACTGAGCCAGTAGATGTGCTCGAGAGTGATCACGCTTGCTCTGACTTTCGCCCGAGTTCCACGCGCAGCCGACGGTCGAGCAGCAGGAGCCGCGTACAGTGGATCACGAACGCACAGATCGCGGTTGGAATCGCCCAGATCGCTAGCTGCGTTGGCTCAACGTGGATTCCGTTCTGATCGAGAAAGCCCTTGATCAACAGAATCGATCCGATCGCGATGAATATGTCTTCGCCGAAAAAGAGGGCGATGTTGTCGACGGCCGCGGCATTCGCTCGGATTCTGTAGCGAGTCGATTCGGGCAGCTCGGCGTACTGATTCTCTGCGGCTCCTTCCGCCATCGGCGCGATTAGCGGGCGCACCATCTGGGCATGCCCGCCGAGGGAGGTGAGGCCGAGCGCGGCTGTGATCTGACGGATGGCGAAGTAGGCGAGCAGAATCCGCGAAGTAGTCGCGCCACGCAGCCCCGCGACGACGGCACGCGCCCGTTCTTTGAGCCCGGCGTGCTCGAGCAAGCCGATGACGGGCAGCACCAGCCACACGATCGCCACATACCGGCTGGTGATAAATGCCTTTCCGAACGCTGCCACCACTGCGGGCGGACCGAGGCCGCTGGCGATGCCAGTCGCGAGCCCGGCGACAGTCACGACGAGGAGCGGATTTATCCGGAGGACAAATCCGATGACGACGATGACGATCCCGATGAGGGTGAGCATGGGCGATTGGAAGGAATGACCTTCAGAACCCGCGATCGGAACTGATCGCCGTGCTCAAAACTTCGAAACCGGATGGGGAGACTACAAGGGGCCGCAGTCAGAAATCAGGCAATTCCTTCCAGGTTACCGCCCGATCCAGTAATTCACCTTCACCTGAAAAACGTTCGTGGGCCGGTCGCGGAAAATTGCGGTCTTCTGGGCGCCAAAATCGAAATTCCCGTTAGGATCGTTTCCGGTGCGGCTCTGTGTCCACACGAAGAAGACGGTGGAACCGGGTCTGTATTCCCACCGCACGACGGCGTTACCGATCAGGGACCGGAATGTGAAGTCGGGGTCGCCGAACGAAAAGGCGGATGCCGGGCCCGCGCCATCCGGATCGACCGTGTACGTCGCGCCGCTCAAAGCGGTCGCCGGAGTACGCGCAATCGTGCCCACATCCTGTCCATAGACCAGCTTGCGGAGCGTGCGCGGCGCGGCGAACTCTCGGAACGACGAGTAAGCCCCGCTCGCGATGAATGGCTGCGCGAAAAGCTGCAGCGTGAGATTCGGTGTGAATGTCCAATTCACGCGGGTATCGAGCGACAGCGTATGTGTCTTGATGAACGCGAACACATATCGGTTTCTGAAGAACGCGGTGGCCGTCGGATCGCTCACCTTCTCCACGAACTGCGCTGCATCTTCGTCCACGATGTAGCTCGGTGTGAGGCTGACGAACACATTCGCCGCCGGTTTGAGCGCGACACCAGGCTGAAGTATGAGGGTATGGGTATCCGCTCCGACACCCTTTGCGGTCTGCACTGCGAAATCGAACACTGCGCGCTGCCTCGCGTCAGTCGAGACTTCAACCTCCGCGAAGTTGTACCCGGTTCGCATTACCACCGGGCCACCGCGCGTCAACCGATCATCGAGCACCGTCGGGTGGTGAATGACGAAACTGCGCAGGTTCCAGTAGTTCAGAAACTGGCTGCCGAAGTAGATCTGCGTCTGGAGATCCGTCTTGTCGCCGTCGTAATTGAACTGCTGCTGCCCGCCACCAAGGATCACCGCATTCCGATACCAGCGTCCAGGAATTGACCACTGCCTGCC
>DASWGL010000266.1:0-12445 GCA_036393735.1 Gemmatimonadaceae bacterium
CCCCATCGTCTCGCGCGCATCCTCACTCGTCAGCATCCCGGCAACGGTAGCCGCCGTTGATGCGGAATCGTCCGGCGGATAGAGCGCGCCACTGATTCCGTTCGCTATGTATCGCTGCGCGACGCCGTCGTCGCTCGCCACCGTCGGAATGCCGAGCGCCATCAGATCGAGGATGCCGTAGGCAGCGGTATCCGCGTCGGCGACGACCCAGCCCAGATGAGCGTCCTGCATCAGGCTGATCACATCATCGCGCTCGCCCAGGAAGCTCACCAGATGGAGCACCCGCAGTGCGGCGGCCTGCATCCTCAGATCCTCATCGTCCGAGCCCGGCCCGACGATCATCAGCCGCAGATTCGGATGCCGCGGCGATAGCATCGACATCGTGCGGATCGCCGTCGCGGCGCGGCCGCGCGAAGTGGGATCGTAAACGCAGACGATGTACTTGAGCGGCTCCGTCTGCTTCTGATCGCTCGTCGATTCCTGCTCGGCGGCCGGAGCTTTGACGCCATTCGGAGGGTAGGTCGAGACATCGACTCCGATCTCTGCCACCGTCGAGTCGATCGCGTTCTTCGGGATGTCCGCAGCACGACGATCCGTCTCGCTGGCGAAGAGATACGCCGTCCGGGCGAGGCGGGCGGCCCAACGCCCAGAGAGGGTCAGCTCGAGCTTCTTCCCGGCGGGAGTCCAGCGCACTATCGACCCGTTGCTGGCCATCCAGCAGGCAGTCGCCGCGATCAGGTGCTCGCGATCGGTGGTGACGAAGACGGCGTCCGCGTCCCAACGGCGAAAAATACTTTTTAGTCGGCGCGCCGCCGAGAAAAACAGGCCCTCGGTTGAGAACGGAATGATCTCGAACGGCTCGGAAATGGGTGTGTGGCGCGCCTGACCCGGGTCGCGTCGAGGCGACACAGCCAGATGCACGTTGCTGTCGGGCGCCACCAGAAACGTCACCTTCGCGCCACGCTCGGAGATGCCACGGCCGGCTCTCGCGAAGAGACGGGCAGTGCCTGACCATTCGCGGGCAGAATGAAGAAATAGAACGTGCACTCTTTACTTACCCTGCTGAAGGAGCCATCCGGTTGGGAGTGGATTCCGCCGGGTCACCGGCCTCTCCATTTCCTCCACCGAACTGCAATGTATAGAGCCGGGAGTACGCGCCTCGTTGCGCCAGCAGCTCGGCGTGCGTTCCCCGCTCGACGATCTCGCCACGATCGAGAACGATGATCTGATCGGCGTGCGTGACCGTCGAGAGCCTGTGCGCGATCACGAACACCGTCCTTCCCTGTAACAGCCGGTCGACTGCTTCCTGCACCAATCGCTCCGATTCAGTATCGAGAGCGGAGGTGGCTTCATCGAGAATGAGGATTGGCGGGTCGCTGAGCAAGGCCCGTGCAATCGCCAACCTCTGCCTCTGGCCGCCTGAGAGCCGGGTCCCGCGCTCTCCGAGCATCGTGTCGTAGCCCTGCGGGAGCTCGATGATGAAGCTATGCGCGTTAGCTGCCTTTGCCGCCGCCTCGATCTGAGCCTGCGAGTATTTGTTCGGCGCGCCGTAAGCGATGTTGTTGCGCACCGTATCATGGAAGAGAACCGTCTCCTGGCTCACGATTCCTGTCAATGCGCGGAGCGCGGGAAGCTTGATCTCACGTGTGTCGATTCCGTCGAGCAGGATTCTGCCCTTGTCCGGCTCGTAGAATCGCGGAATCAGATCGACGAGCGTGCTCTTCCCCGAGCCGCTCGGACCGACGAGCGCAACCACTTCTCCCTTGCGTGCGACGAGATCGATTCCGGAGAGAACGGGCGCATCTTCGTACGCGAACGTGACGTTCTCGAACCGTAGATCGCGCTCGAACGCCGCTTTATCCCTGGTGCCTGGATCACGCTGAAACTCCGCCGGTGAGTCGAGGATCTCGAACAATCTCTCGGCGGACGCGAGCGACGATTGGGCGGTGGTGCGCATCTGCGAGAGCTGCTTCAACGGCTGAAGGAGGCGAAGAACCAGCGTCAGGAAGGCGAGCAGGGTTGCGCCGGTCATCGTTCCGCTCTGCAACACCTGCCACGCTCCGATCCAGAGCACGAGAACCGCAATCAAGGTTCCAATGATCTCGGTAACGGGCGGTGCCACCAGCGCGAGACGCGTCATCTTGAGACTGCTGCGCGCGTATTTGTTGCTGCCGTCGGCGAATCGCGATTCCTCGTAGCTCTCGGTGCCCGATGCCTTCACCAGGCGGATGCCGCTGATCGTCTCCTGGAGCACGCTCGTCATTTCACCATGAACGTTGCCGCGACGGAGGTTGCCCTTCCTCAGTCTCTTGAGCATCGGCTGCAACGAAACTCCGAGCAGCGGCAGGATGATGAGCGCGATCAGCGTCAGCTTCCACGAGATGCTGAACAGGATCGCGATGTACACGACGACAAGCGATGCGCTCTGGAGCGACTGCGTCACGATCTGCGTGAGAATGAGGCGCGTCTCGAAGGTGTCGTTGATTACGCGCGACAGAATCTGCCCGGCCTTCATCTGCGTGAAATAGCCGAGCGGGAGGTGCGCGAGGTGCCGATAGACGGCGTTGCGCAGGTCGCGCGTCACGTACTCCTGGAGCGTTGCGCCGAACTGCCCCGCGATCCACACCAGCAGGTTTTTGAGCAGCACCGACGCCATGACGAGCAGGATGACGTTGCGCAGCGAGCGCATCTCGTTGCCGGGAATGATCTGGCTCCCGACCGTCGCGTTGAGGAGCTTCGAAACCCAACCCGACTTGAGCGACGTCGACGGCTGGTGAAAGAGGATGTTGAGGAACGGAATCAGCAACGCGATCGCGAAGCCGTCGAGCAGCGCCGCAAGCAGGTTGCACGCGATCGTGATCGCCATGCGCCAGGCGTGGGGGCGCAGGTACGGGAGGAGCCTCCTGTAGATCGGCGTCTTCACTGGATCCTGTTCACCGTTGAGGCCTGCTCGCGATTGCGAAATCGAAGCGCAGTCGCCGCCAAACGATTGTCCAGCGGATTGGGTTTGACCCCCGCAATCGAGTTACCGGCGCGGAGTGAGCAGCGCCAGCGGGAGAATTACTTCCTCCGGCGTCACGCCCCCGTGGAGGAACGATCCGCGATACCGGCTCTGGTACTCGCGCAGTTTCGTCGGATAGACGAAGAAACAATCATTCGTGGCGAGCAGGGTGTTGCCACCGGCGCCGCGCCGCGGCAGCCGCAGCATATCCTCGTTCGGAAAGAGCAGCGCCTGCTCCGGACGCTCGGCGCGCAGGTCCTCACCGAACTTGTACCGCAGATTGGCGCTCGCGTCGCGCTTGGCGTACACCGTCGCCGGAGTGTTGCAGTGGATCGAACCGTGGTCCGTGGTGAGTAGCACGGAGATTTTCCGCCGCGATGCTTCCTTCAAAACGCTGAAAAGCGCCGACCGCTGGAACCATTGCCGCGTGATCTGCCGCAGTGCGATCTCGTCGCGCGCGACTTCATATAGTATTTGCGACTCGCTTCGCCCGTGGGTCAACAGGTCGACGAAGTTGAACACGAACGCGCTCACTCCCTCGGGCCCGATCGCGGTGCCGAGGTGCCGCTCCAGCTCGTCGGAATTGGCGGACGTCGAGATCTTCTGGTAACGAACCGGCGTCTTGCCGCACAGCTCCTCTAGATGCGACTCCAGCAGCTCGCGCTCGTGCGCATTGAGCGACTCGTCTTCGCGATCCGCGTTCCCCCACCAGTCTGGAAGGCGCGCCGCGATCTCGCCCGGAAATAGTCCGCTGAAGAGCGAATTCCGCGAATACGGTGTCGCGGTCGGCAGCACCGCGTAGTAGTGCGTCGTCTCGACATCGAAAAAGGGAGCGAGCAACGGCTCCAGCACGCGCCACTGATCGAGCCGCAGACAGTCGACGACGATGAACACTGCCGCCTTGTCGCGCTCGAGGATCGGCATCAGGAACTCGGCGACGATGTCTATCGAGAGAGGAGGCCTGTTCCCTTGGAGATTCTTCAGCCACTCCGGGTAGTGATCCTTCATGTACGCCGCGAACTCGCGGTGCATGTCCGGATAAAGCCCCTGGAGCGATTCGTAGAGTCCCATCTCCCCGGCGGCGGCCAGGTCCACATCCCAGCGCATCAACTCGTCGTAGCGGTCTATCCAGCCACGCCAGTCGAGATTGTGGTCCCGCTCCAGCTCGATCGCGCGGAACCGCTCGACGAAGCTACGCGCGATCGCCTGCTGGCGAATGCGCGGGCCTTCGAGAATCCTCGTCACGACGGTCAATACCTGACGCGGATTGATCGGCTTGACCAGGTAATCGCGGACGTTGACGCCGATCGCTTCCTTGAGCGTCGAATCTTCCTCGCTCTTGGTCACCATCACGACCGGCAGAGTCGGCGCTATCTCGCGCACGTCGCGATAGACCTCGAGCCCACGTTTGCCGGGCATCTGCTCGTCGAGGAGCAGGATGTCGAACGGACGACGCCTCAGCAGCTCGATCGCGTCGTCGGCGTTGGACGCCCACTCTACGGTATAGCCTTTGGAGCGAAGGAAGATGCGGTGAGGCTCCAGGAGCTCACCCTCGTCGTCCACCCACAGTATCGATTTTGGGGGGTTCAGGACCGGAACGGCCATACATCGGAATGTAGCCGCGGGTGGAGTCCGTGCCTAGATTCGGAGGGTGCTCGGCCAGCTGCCCCGTTACACTCTCGCCACCCCTGTTTTTCGATTCCGTGCGCTAACCACGCTGTCCGGGCGGGCATCGCTTGGCGGAGATCGGGAGACGCTGGTCGCCTGCCTCCAGCTGGGGCGACTTTGCGCGGGAATCCTGCCTCCTTACGAGCTATCGCGGGAGCTGGTGCTGGAGCGGACCGAGAACACGAAGCAATGGTTATCGTCGCTGGCGATTCCCAGCGGAATCAGGTCGACGGCGTTTGGCATCTTCGGCGCCCTTAGCGGATTGGACAGGGCGCGCTGCGCGATCGCTTTTACGGACCTTGTGAAAGCCGCTTCGGCTCAGTTAGATGAGGCATCACGCGGCGAGCTGGGGGTGCTGCTCCAGGAACTGTCCGCATCGCCGCCGACGCACGCGCGACACACAGTGACGCAAACTCAACCGAGCTGATATGGCCGGCCATAGCAAATGGAAGCAGATCAAGCACTACAAGGCGGCGACCGACGCCAAGCGCGGAGCGCAGTTCACCAAGCTCATTCGCGAGATCACCATGGCCGCGAAGCTTGCCGGGGGCGATCCCGCGCATAACCCGCGGCTCCGAACCGCCATCGATGCGGCCAAGGCCGGGTCGATGCCCAAGGAGAACATCGAGCGCGCGATCAAGAAGGGCACAGGCGAGCTCGAGGGCGTTCATTACGTCGAGGTGACGTACGAGGGTTACGGTCCGGGCGGCGTCGCGATCCTGATCTCCGCCCTGAGCGACAATCCCACGCGAACGGTCGCTGAAATCCGGCACCGGCTCACACGACTCGGCGGCAACCTCGGGCCCCCGCACTCGGTGTCGTATCTGTTCGATCGAAAGGGACAGATCTACATCGACGCCGCCAAATACGAAGAAGACACGGTGCTCGAGATCGCGCTCGACAGCGGCGCCGAGGATTTCAAGGCAGAGGGTGAGCAGTACATCGTGACCACCGATCCGCACGGACTGCACGCGGTGGAGGATGCGATCACGAAAAAGGGAGTGGAGATCGTCGAGGCGGAGGTCGCGTTCATTCCGAAGTCTACGGTGCGCGTCGAGGGAAAGAACGCTGAGTCGCTGATCAAGCTGCTCGACGAGCTCGAGGACCTCGACGACGTGCAAAAGGTATCCGCGAATTTCGACATGGACGTCGAGCAAATGTCCGGTGCGTGATGCCCAACCCGTCGTAATACTCGGGATCGATCCCGGCACGGCGGTCACCGGCTACGGCATAGTTCGGAAGGAAGGGCGCAATCCGCTCACGCTCGTCGAGTGTGGCGTGATCCGCACGAAGCCGCGGGATGAATTGGCGCGGCGCCTGGCCGAGATCCACGATGGGATCCTCGAGCTGATCCGCCGTCATCAGCCTACCGTTCTTGCAATCGAAGACATCTTCTACGCCCGGAACGTGCGAACGACCGTGGTGCTCGGCCACGCGCGCGGGGTGATTCTTCTGGCGGGAGCGCACGCCGGGATGGAGATCCACGAGTATCCGCCGGCGGAGATCAAGAAAGCGGTCGCCGGCACGGGCGCGGCGACCAAGGTTCAGATCCAGTTCATGGTGATGCGTCTGCTGCGATTGAAATCGGCGCCGCAGCCGAGCGATGCGTCGGACGGAGTGGCGGCGGCGCTGGCGTTCGCGCTGATGCCCAATCTGCCGAAGATCGAGTCGATTCGATTCCCCTCGTCGACGGTGCTTCGCTCGCCAGCTGATCTGGGAAGAGCAGAGCGTTGATCGGGCGCGTCGAGGGGAAGCTGGTCGCCAAGGATCTGGATTCGCTCGAGGTGATGACGAGTGGAGGAGTTGCCTACGAGCTGAAGATTCCGCTGGGCGTCTACGAGACGCTCCCACGTGTGGGCGAAATTGTGGCGCTGCACACTTCGCTCGTGGTGAAGGAAGATTCCTGGCAGCTGTTCGGATTCGTCAGCGTGTTCGAGAAGCGGCTGTTCGAGAAGCTGCTCACGGCGAACGGGGTCGGACCTTCTCTCGCGATTGGGATGCTGTCGGCGCTCTCGGCGACGCGGCTCATCAGGGCGATTCGCGAGAAGGACATTCCGACGCTGCAGAGCGTTCCGCGCGTAGGTCGCAAGAAAGCCGAACGTCTGATTCTCGATCTCGCCGACAAGCTCGATGGGCTCGGCGAGACGACCGGTACCTCGGCCGCTCCGGCGAGCGCCGCCGCTGATGATGCTTTGCGAGCTTTGGTCTCACTCGGGTATTCGGCTGCCGACGCGGAACGCGGGGTGCGCGCCGCACTCGATGCTGGCGGAGGCGGCAAGGCAGCGACAGAATTGATCAGGACGGCACTGGCAAAACTTGGAGGCAGATAATGCCGACGTACGGGACGCAGTACAGCTCTGGGGCGATCGACGTCAGGTCCAGGTAGGACTCAGCTGCCGCTCGTGCGCACGGCGACGCGGTTTCTCCCGCTCGTTTTTGCGTTCGCGTGCACTCCGCCGGCCAGCCGGGCGATACGGCGCCTCACGGCCGAGAGCGAGGTGCGGCTCGCTCAGCGCCAGCGGTTCGAGGCGATGATGAAGCAGGACGTCGTCGCGCTCGACACCCTTCTGGATGACGAGCTGGACTACATCCACACCGGCGGCGACCTCCAGACGAGGTCGCAGTTCATCGACATGATCAAGAAGCAGACGCTCGTCTACGAGTCGATCGCCCCGAGTAATGTGAAGGTGCGGGTGTACAACGGGCTGGCCCTGTCGACCGGGAGGTCGCAGATGCGGGTGCGGAGCGCCACCGGAGTTTCCAGCTTCGGGATTCGGTTTACTGAAGTCTATGTGCGCCGAGATGGACGTTGGCTGCTGACTGCCTGGGAGGCAACCAAGCTTCCGGATAACGCAGCGGGCAGATCGCGAGGAGAACTGGCATCTACAAAACCGAAGCTGGGAGCTTTTGGCTTTGCGGCTAATCGCCTTGAGCTTCTGTACAGGCGTAATGCTCGCAGAGTACAAGTGCCGGTGCGGTAGGCATTTACACACCACCCGCCATAAGATGAATTGTTATTCACCTTCGGGTGAACTATAATTCACTTATGAGACAAGCCGAGGCCCTTCCAACCGTCCAGGAACGGGGCCGAAACAGCCTGGAGCGGTTGCTCGCGGCGGCCGAGCAGACTCTCGAATCCGCCGGGCTTGAGGCGGCCACCGTTCCGGCCATCGCCGTCCGGGCAAGCATGTCGGTGGGGAATGTCTACAAACGGTTTCCTGACAAAGATTCTTTGTTTCGCGCGGTTTACGATCGCTTCTTCTCCGACGCGTTCGCTGCCAACGAGTTCGCGCTCGATCCCGCCAAGTGGGAGGGAATTTCGACCGCCGAGGTGGTGTCTACCCTGGTGACGGGAATGATCGAAGGCTATCGGAGCCGCCGCTCTCTGATTCGTGCGCTTCTCTCGTACGCCCAGACTCACCCGGACGCAGAGTTCAGGTTGCATGCGGAGCAGCTCAGGCTTCAGAGCCTCGAGTTGTTCGAGCGGTTGTTGCGCGATCGCCGAGCGGATATTGGGCATCCGCATCCCGAGCGTGCGATCAGGTTCGTGGTGATGCTGCTCGCGCACGCGCTCCAGAACGCTGTGATGTCGGAGGGCGGCGGGCTTTCGGGTGGAGATTTTCTCTCCCATGTTCCGGAAACAGGGGTCGAGCTGTCCCGGATCGTCATCGGCTATCTCCGCATCAGGGGCACGGAGCGTCCCCGTGCGCTCAGCTACACTCGGCGGTGATCGGGCTGATGGCGTGCCTCGGGGGTATTTGATGCTGGCGCTAAGGGAGAATCCGTCGCAGTCTTCATAGAGGAGCGCTGAACAAACTTGGAGGACGCTAATGTCAGGCAGACATGTTTATCTGGTGGCAGTCGCGGCCATTTTCGGCTGCACGTCTGGCGGCCGTACATCCGACAACCCGCCTATACTAGTGGGTTCTCGAATGGCGAGGATTCTGAGTGCCGATGAAATCGCTGCTGCCCACGCCGACGTCAACACTGCATATGACGCTGTAGCACGGCTGCGTCCGAACTGGCTTGCCGGGCATGGGGTGACATCGGGCAGTGCGTCAGGAACTGCGTTTGCGGTTGTATTCGTCGATGGGGAGCCGTACGGCGACCTCAGCTCGCTTCGTAACATCCCAGCCTATCACGTGGGCGATATCCACTATTACGACGTTACCGAGGCCGGGGCCAGATTCGGAATACGGGGCGGTAGTAGTGGGGTGATCGAAGTCAGAACGAAGAGCCCGTCCAGTCGTACGTAGCCCGGCACTTCCCAGGAGACAATGACGACCACTCAGAACGTTTCGCGGCGCGCCGCGACGGCGAAGCGCGCCAGCACCTTCACGGAGTCGGTGATCCGCGAGATGACGCGCATCTCGAACCAGTATGGCGCGATCAATCTCGCGCAGGGAATGCCCGATTTCCCGATGCCGGCGCCGATGAAGGACGCGGCGTGCGCGGCGATCCACGGCGACATCAATCAGTACGCGATCACGTGGGGCAGTCCGGCGCTGAGGCTGGCGATCGCCGAGAAGTACCGGAGCTGGTACGGAATGAATGTGGATCCTGAGCGGGAGATCACGGTGTGTTGCGGGGCGACGGAGGCGATGGCCTCCGTTTTTCTCGCGCTCGTCGACCCTGATGATGAAGTGATCGTGTTCGAGCCGTTCTACGAGAATTACGGGCCGGACGCGATTCTCGCGGGAGCGAAACCGGTGTTCGTGCCGCTGGAGGCGCCGGATTGGAAGCTCGATCCGGACAAGTTGCGCGCGGCGTTTTCGAATAAGACTCGGGCGATTGTCGTGAACACGCCGCACAATCCGACGGGACGGGTCTTTACGCGGGAGGAGATCTCACTGATCGCGGAGCTGTGTCAGAAGTGGGATGTGATCGCAATCACGGATGAGATCTACGAGCACATTCGCTATGCCGGCAGCCACCACGTTTTAGCCACATGGCCGGGGATGCGGGAGAGGACGGTCACGATCTCCGGGTTGTCGAAGACGTTCTCGTGCACGGGGTGGAGGCTAGGGTATGCGATCGCGCCGCCCGAGTTCTCGTTACCGATTCGGAAGGTTCACGATTTTCTGACGGTGGGTGCTCCGGCTCCTTTGCAGGCTGCGGGGGCGATCGGGATGGCGTTCGATTCTGACTATTACAACCATCTCGCTCTCGAGTATCGTGCGCGGCGCGACATCATGTGCTCGGCGCTCGATGAGGCTGGGTTCAAGTACGCGGCCCCGGAAGGGGCATACTATATACTGGCGGACTTCTCGGAGATATCGGATCTCGACTCGAGGGAGTTTGCGATTTGGTTGGCGAAGGAGGTTGGGGTCGCCACCGTTCCTGGAATGAGTTTCTACTCGCGGCCAGAACTTGGGCAATCGGTCACAAGGTTCGCGTTCTGTAAGAAGGTAGAGACGCTGGAGAAGGCAGCGGAGAGATTGGTGACGTTGCGCGTACAGGTGTGAACCGAGGATTGCGAACGTCTGCCGGCCGACCGGTCCCGGCCGCAGATTGATTGCTTATGTCCCAAGCCGAAATAACCACTCCTGAAATCATCCCGGACGAGAGCGTCGTCGAGCTCTCGCTCCGCCCTCAGCGCCTGTCCGAGTTCATTGGACAGGACCGCGTGAAGGAGTCCCTGCGCATCTATATTGACGCCGCGCTCGCGCGCCGTGAGCCGCTCGACCACACGCTCTTCTTCGGCCCACCCGGCCTCGGCAAGACTACTCTTGCCGAACTCATTGCGCGCGAGCTCGGCGTCAACATCCGCAACACTTCCGGACCTGCACTCGAGAAACCCGGCGATCTCGTTGGCACGCTCACGAATCTGCGTGAGGGAGACATTCTCTTCATTGACGAAATCCATCGCCTGCGGCCAATCATCGAAGAGTTCCTGTATCCGGCGATGGAGGATTACCGCATCGACATCCGACTATCCGAAGGACCCAAGGCGCAGACGATCAGCATGAACGTTGAGAAGTTCACACTCATCGGCGCGACCACCCGCCTCGGCATGCTCACTCCACCCATGCGCGCGCGGTTCGGGATCGAGATGCGGCTCAACTTCTATCCGCCCGCCGACCTCGAGCAAATCGTCCACCGCACCGCCGAGGTGATGCAGGTGGAGATCGACGAGGACGGGGCGAAGGAGATCGCCAAGAGATCGCGCGGAACTCCGCGCGTCGCCAACCGGCTGCTGCGACGCATTCGCGACTTCGCGCAGGTCCGGGCCGGCGGCAGCATCGATCGCAAGGTCGCCGCCGATGCGCTTCAGCTGCTCGAGGTCGATCAGTTCGGGCTCGACGATATGGACTCGCGCATTCTCAAGACGATAATCGAGAAGTTCGACGGTGGCCCGGTCGGCGTCGGCACCATCGCTGCGGCCGTCGGTGAGGACGTGGGCACGCTCGAGGAGGTCTACGAGCCGTTCCTCGTTCAAAACGGATTCCTCCAGCGCACTCCGCGCGGCCGAGTGGCGACGGCGCAGGCGTACCGGCACTTCGGATTCAATCCGCCGAATGTAACGAATGGCACTCAGCAGCCAACGTTGTTCTAGATTGTAATCGGCGAGGGATCCGCGCACCCGTCGCGGAGGAAGGAGAACCGATGAGACGCTCAGTCAACATCGTGCTCGGCGCAATCAGTAGCGCCTTCGTGGTCACCGCCACGCCGCCACTCGGCCTTCCCGCAGTGCACGCACAAACGAACTGGCGCGAAGTGCGGTCCCTCAAGATGGGAAGATTCCGCACCCGCATCGAAGTCTCGTCCGCGCGCACGATCAGGTTGTACAGCCAGCTCGACACATCGCGCCTCACCGGTCCCGAGCTCGGCGCCGACTCGGTCAGAGCATGGCAGCAGCTTGTCTTCTCCGAGCTCGACAAGCCGACGCGAAGGCAATACGTGCTGGGAAACGCGATTCTCGTCCAGCCGTACGCCGCCGACAGCGCGACGATCGGGTACGTGCTCACCGTTGCCGACACCAATGGCGTGTCTCGCACAGTTGTAACCGACATCGATGGAATGGAAGAATTTCTCGACCTGTTAGCGAAGGGCGCGGTTGCAGCGACGACGCTCACCGAGGCGGAGCTGCAGCGGCTGGGTCCGGTGACGCAGAAGCCGATCGAGCTGGCGAAGCACGTCAACTTCGTCTACCCGCGCACCGCCAAGCTCGCCGGACAAAGTGGATCCGCGGTCGTTCAGTTCGTGGTTGACACTTCGGGTCGCGCCAAGCCCGAGTCCATCGTCTGCACACAGGCGACGTACAAGGACTTCGCGGAGGCGGCAATGGCCGCCGTGAAAACCATGGAGTTCGTCCCGGCGACGCTCGAGGGACACAAGATCGAGCAGCTGGTGCAGTACCCGATCGATTTCAAGTTGAATGCGGTACTACCGGTGAAGCCGTTCGAGATACCGACGCGGAGAGGACGGCGGTAGAACCATTGAGGACATTCCTCGGCGCACTGTCGCACAACAACCAGGTGTAGCGAGATTCCCCTGAACACGATCTCTCTCCCGGAGTAGCGCTGCCCAAAGTTCTATCGGTAAACGTCGGGGGTCCGCGCGAAGTCCAGTGGCGCAAGAGGACCGTAACGACTTCGATCTTCAAGGCTCCCGTATCTGGCCGGATACGCGTCAACCGATTCAACCTGGTTGGCGACCAGCAGTCCGACCTCACCGTGCACGGAGGCGTGGACAAAGCGGTATACGTCTATCCCTCCGAGCATTATGAGTACTGGCGCGAGCAGCTTCCTGGTTTTCCGCTCCCGTGGGGTTCGT
>DASWGL010000267.1:0-5495 GCA_036393735.1 Gemmatimonadaceae bacterium
TAGGTGAGACCAAGGTCCGCGTAGCCGAGCGGATCGTCGGGGGCAAGCTTGGTGAGCTTTTTGAACTCGGATTCTGCCTCCGGCAATTGGTTTCGCTGGAGGAAACTCAGTCCGAGCACGCGAGTCGTGTAGAGCTCCTCCACAGACGCCGGCTTGTTTCGACAAGTCGTGGCTGCAGCAATCAGCGCCGCACTCGGGAGGACGATCCATGCCCGCCGGACCAACAGATTCATTCGCACCTCATCAAGCGTCAGCGAACCTCGGCACAATGGCGAAAAATGTAATGCACCGCCTTCGCCCCCGGGCGGACGGGTCAAGTCGGTTCGATTGTGCTGACGCGGGGCCTAGCAAACGGCAAAAGCGAGAAGAGCTAGGTGGGGGGTGCGAGAGAAGCGAAGGTCCGAGGTTGGAGGTAACGCGCTCAATGGCGCTTCTACCTCCTACCTCGCACCTAGTACCTCGCACCATCCACCTAGCTCTTCTCGCAGTTAAAGAACTCGCGGTGATGTTCTTGTAAAACTGTACTAGTCAGAGTTGCGATGTCGTAACCGCCCGAGGCAAGGTAAAAGAGAACGTGCTCCCGCGACCGGGCACGCTGTCGCACCAGATTTTTCCCCCATGCGCTTCGACGACTCCCTTCGCGATCGCGAGACCGAGCCCTACTCCGCGGTGATCGTCGCTGCGCGCCTGCCAGAAATCGTCGAATAGATGGTCGATGTCGGTGGGTGCGATTCCGGGCCCCGTGTCGGTGACGTGAATCGCGACGTGATTGCCGTTCGCAACCGCGCGCATCGTCACGTTACCATGCTCCGGCGTGAACTTGAGGGCGTTGCCCACAATGTTTCCGACGATCTGCGAGACACGGAAAGGATCCGCGCGCACGGCGACCCCATCGTCCGGAGGAACGGCATCGAAATAAACCCCGCGCTTTTCCGCCATCGGGCGGAACGTCTCCTCGGCCTGATGGAAGATCGTGACGACCTCCACCTCTTCGATGTCGAGCTTGAACTTGCCGGCGTGAATGCGCACCGTGTCGAGCAGGTCGCCGATCAAGCGGTTCATCTGCCGGCCCGCACGAAGTGCGACGTCCAGCAATTCCCTTCGCCGCGGCCGGTCGAGATTCTCCTCGAGCAGCAGGTCAGTGCTGGTAATGATGAGGTTGAGCGGATTGCGGAGATCGTGCGCGACGAGGCCGAGCACTTCCTCCCGCGCTTGTGCCAGCAGCTCCGCGTCGTGCCGCCTCTGGCGCTCAGCGTCGTAGCTGCGCCCCACTTCTTCGTTGAGGCGCTTGAGCTCGGAAGCGCGTAACTCAGCCAGTTTGCGCGCGCGCTGCAACGCTTCCATCGTCGTCGTCACCGTCGCCGCGACGATGATGAACGCGATGATCTCGAGAGCCTCGACGCGATCGATCAGGAGCGAGCCACCGGGCGCGAGAAAGTTCAGATCGATCAGCAGCAATGACAGGATTGTTGCCGATGCTGCCGGGCCGGGTCCACCGTACCAGGCTGAAATCGCCACGGCCGGTACGAAGAAGAGAAAGCTTGGCGTGGGTCCGTCGCGACGAAGAATCATGGTAGCGACGAGCGCGATCGCGGTGACTAGAAGGGCCAACGCGTATCGCGCGATTGGTGACCCACGATTTTCTGGCCGCTGGTGGTGAGATCCGAACAAACGCCCCTCCCGGCAGTTACGGCTCGGACCCAGCCCTCGCTCGCCAGTCCGGCTCCAGTCTGAATACGCTAGAGCCGACGATTCCGTTGACGGAGCAAGCACATCCGGAATGGTGCCGACTCATTTCGCCTGCAGGCAACCAGGTGTGCGGTTTTGCCCCATCACCATGCGTTTACGAGAGGATAAACACATGAAAAGGAGCACACATGTCACGGTCGCAGCAGCTTTGGGCTGACTTCACGATCTCCGTCGGCGCAGATCAGGGACGCCCGATACAGGACTCCACTATCGATCTCTTCGCTGACCGCTTGTCGTTGATGGTGTCGTAGAAGTCGTTGAAGTAGCTGAGGGTTTCCTTAACCGTCCCGCGATCCATCAGGTTGCCGACAGAGTCACTGTACAGCGCATAGATCTGGGGCTTCTTCTCGTTGAAAAGCGCGAACACCTTGGCGTAGGCCGCGGCATCGGTGCAGTAACCCCGGAACAGGCGCTGTCGGACGTTCTTAATACTCAGTCTCTCATCGACACTTGCGTAACGAGCATTCACCGCGCCGGCGAAATCGAAGTCGTATGCAATGGGCATTGCTACGCCTTCGTTGTTGAAGAACAGCTCGACATTGTGAAGTGCCGCTTCAGAGAAATCCGTGTTTCCGATGAAATACTGGAACACCCCGAATAGCGCGTCCTGAAAACCGTCCAGGTCTCCGGGCAAGGCGCCCTTCTGCTCCATCACCTTTCCGCCCAGACGGTCGGCAAGGGCTTTTGGTTCCTCCATGATGAAGGCGTATCGCCGAGCGCGCACCTTTCCGTCGGCACTGTCCGCGTAAACGAACTTGAGGAGCCGCGCCCTGTGACTCACCGGTGTGAGCAGCTGGTAGACGCGATACAGCTGGTACTCCTGCAGGATGTATTGCTCGTATGAGTCCGTGTCACGGCAGTAGCTGACTAGCTTTGGCTTGTCGAGCTTATGGAAGATCGTCCCCTTCGACGTCTCGCCGCTGAAGTTGAGACGGAGAGGAGGGAATTCGCACATCTTGAGTCGCCAGATGCCACGAGTACGTGCCTTGAGTGGAACGGTGACGAGATTACCCTCGGCGCCCTTGTAGGAAAGGGTGGCCTGACGCCACGGCGGATTAGCGCCTTTGTCCCCGCGAATCTTTCCGATGTTGGTGGTAAGAGTTACCTCGATCGGCTCCTGCGATTCGAAGAATGCGGCCGTTCCCCGGTGCTTCGAAGAATCGTGAGCGCTCGTGACGCCATTGGGGAGCGCGGCGGGCACCTTCGTAGTGTCTTGACCGCTCGCGGCGCCACTAAGGACCGCAGCGGCCAGCAACGCTGCAACGTGCGTGAGACGCGGTGAAGATGAGAAGCGGCAAATCGTTGCGAAACGGTCCGCTGCACTGGGTGCGCGAGGAGTCTCAGCCGGCATGGGCCTATCTCCGAAAGGGGGCGCTCGAATATTGGGGTGGCCGGCGCTTTACGCCATAGCTTGCCGGTTCCGGCCCGTTGGGTATGATTGGCCCATGCGCCAGCCATTCCGGACGCTTCTGCTCCTGCTATTTTTTTCGGCTCAATCCGCTTGCCAATCAGTTGCGGCGAGAACGGAGTCGGATCCAGGGGAGCTCCATACAGCCGTTTCGGCGGCGCCCGCCCTGCCGCCTCCCTCCCTGATCGTTCTCATCACGATCGATCAGTTCCGCGGGGATTATCTGGACCGCTTCGGCCCTCAACTGCGTGGCGGCCTCGCGCGAATCTCGCGAGGGGGCGCCTGGTTCACCAACGCTCACCACGATCATGCGATCACGGAGACCGCTCCTGGCCACGCAACGCTCCTCTCAGGACGGTTTCCCGGCTCGACGGGGATCATGGCGAACCGCGTTGGCGTGGTGGACGATTCGGCTCCATTGCTGGGCGAGCCTACCGCGGCGGGCGCGTCGCCAAAGAGATTTCAGGGAACGACTTTCGTAGACTGGCTGCGCACAAAGGACCCGCGGTCGTGTACGCTGTCGGTATCGATGAAAGACCGGGGCGCGATTCTGCCCGTCGGTCGATCGCGCGCTGAAGTGTACTGGTACAATCCGGACGGGCGCTTTACGACCAGCCGGTACTATCGCGACTCATTGCCGGACTGGGTCAATCGGTTCAACGCCCGCAGGCTGCCCCAGAGCTTCGCGGGGAAGAAGTGGACGCTACTGCTCCCCGACAGTGCCTACAGGGAACCGGATAGCGTTAGCATCGAGATGGGCGGACAAAACTTCGTCTTTCCTCACCCAATCCCGGACGACAGTGCCGCCGCAGCCAACGCGATAAGAGTCTCACCGTGGATGGACGAGATCACGCTCGATTTCGCCCTCGATGGATTGGGTGCCCTTTCACTCGGTGCGACTCCGCGAACCGACGTGCTGGCTATCTCGCTCTCCGCGACCGATCTGATCGGTCATGGTTTCGGCCCTGACTCCAGGGAGATGCACGACAACATCCTGCGTCTCGACCGCAACCTCGGCGTTTTTCTCGATTCTCTGTTCAAGCTCCGCGACTCTTCGCGCATCGCGATCGCCCTCTCGGGGGACCACGGGGTCGGCACGATTCCAGAGCTGGTGCCCAAATCGGTGAAACCAATCCCAGTGCGTGTCGATGGTTTAGCGCTCGTGGCGGGGCTGCGAGCGTTGGTCGCAGCTGCGAACATTGACTCGAACCTTGTCGTCCTGGATCAGCAAACCGTGCTGGCGAATCGCATCATCCTGAAAAATCGCATCGCTGGTCTTGATAGCGTCCTTGCCTATTTTGCGCTGCAGGCGAGAACAGTTCTCGGCGTCAGCAGAGTAGATCGATTTCAGGATCTGCTTCGGGGCGACACTATCAACGACGCGATCACGCGCCGCTGGGCACATCAATTCCCGGCTCAGAGCAACGTCGAGATGGTGATCACCTTGACCCCGTTCAGCATCTTCAGCGGGCTCGTGGCAACGCATGGCTCGCCGTACGATTACGACACCCACGTACCGCTGATCTTCGCAGGCCCATGGTTCGCCCCCGGGCGCTACACGCAATTCGTAAGAACCGTCGATCTTGCGCTCACTCTCGCGGAGATCGCGCGCGTCAAGCCGAGTGAGAGACTCGACGGAGTCGTGCTGCGCCAGGCGCTTAAGTGAAACCGGATTAGTCTGGTGCCGACGGGCTGGTGCCATCCCCAAATCAGTTTGAGATCGGCGCTTCTTGACTCACCCTATTTCACCAGCGGCGGCTGCGGCCAACCCATGCAGATCGCGGCCAATCGCGAAAGAAGTACACCGTTCATCTCGCCGGAGCTGGATCCAACGCCCCAGGTGTTGGACAGAACGACGATGACGAGATCTTCGTCGGGATAGACAAACAACCCTGATTGAAGGCCCGCATTCGACCCGCCGATGTTCAGCAATCTGTGCGGTGCGACGGAGTCGCTGACATAGAAACCAAAGCTCATCGTAGCCTGGACTGCCCCAACCCTCGGCCGCCGGTTGAGGAGGTCGAGCGATTCCTTCGAAAGGAGTCCCGGTCGTTCGATCGCTCTACCGAATTGCGCCAGATCAGCCGCTGTAGAGTACATGTTGCCACCGGCGATGTTGTGGCTGTAGTCCCACTCCGGCACGCGGTAAACCGCATTCGAATCGACAGCGAACGTCCACGGATCGAAGTAGGAATACCGCCGCGCCCGATGCGGGAGTACCCGCCGCACATCGTCGAAGCCTGTGTTCTTGAGTCCCAGACGTGAGATGATTTCGCGATTCACGTACTCCTGGTACTTCACGCCCGATGCCGACTGAATCGCCGCGGCGATCAGATTG
>DASWGL010000268.1:0-8149 GCA_036393735.1 Gemmatimonadaceae bacterium
GCTCACGATGCAGGGGACGCTGGGACTCGTTTGCGATCCGTTGGGCGGGTTGGTCGAACTGCCCTGCGTATTCAGGAACGCGACCGGCTCCGCGATCGCACTGGCTGGAATCGAGATGGCGCTCGCCGGAATTACCTTCGCCATTCCGGTGGACGAGGTGATAGACGTGATGGGCGAGATCGGGCGCGAGATGGATGTCCGGTACCGCGAGACGGCCGGCGGAGGGTTGGCCGCAACGCCGACCGGGCGCCGGCTGGCAAAGGAGCGGTTGTACCAGATCAAGAGATCGGACGGGTGATATTGTCTGGTTAAGCGCGACTGAAAGATGTACCTTCGCGGAAGTTGTGGTGAGGACCTATAGATTTTGGAGAGCTGGAAAAGAACGGGATCCGAGATGTGAGAAGCATAGATCGTAGTTGGCGGTAACTACGCTGAGACGGATCTATGCGGCGTCAAGCAAAAGCGGCTGGCTGTTTCATCAATCTACGAGCACTGTCTTGGCGTAGTTACTAAAATCAGTCATCTGCACTTCTCAGATCTCGGATCCCGTTCAGTTGCAGTTTTTGAAAACCCATCCACCGACTTATGAATATCTTCGACCGAATCGCGATGCTCTTCCGATCCAACGTCAACGCGGTGATCTCGGAATTCGAGCAACCCGAGAAGATGCTGAACCAGATCATTCTCGACATGAGATCGCAGCTCGTGCGCGCGAAGCAGCAAGTCGCTGCCGCGATCGCCGACGAGAAGCGGCTCCAGGATCAGACCAGGCAGGAGCTGAAGGAAGCGGAAGACTGGGAGCGGAGAGCGATGCTCGCTGTCCAGCAGAATCAGGACGAGCTGGCCAAGCAGGCATTGATGCGCCGCACCGAGCACATCTCGCGTGGCGAGCAGATGCAGCTGACGTGGCAGGCGCACAAGCAGGAGACCGACCGCCTCAAGGACTCGCTGCGCAGCCTCAACGACAACATCGAAGAAGCAAACCGCAAAAAAAATCTTCTGCTCGCGAAACAGCGCCGCACCGAAGCGCAGAAGCGCATCAACGAGACGATGTCGCACATCTCGGAGAAGTCGGCGTTCGAGGCATTCGCGCGCATGGAAGAGAAGATCGAGAGCAACGAGCGCAAGGTGAAAGCGAGCGCCGAGATCGATGAAGAGTTCTCGGGAGACAGGCTCGCGAACGACTTCAAGAAGCTCGAGGCGGGCGGAGCGAACATCTCCGCCGAGATGCAGCTCATCGCGCTCAAGCAGAAGATGGGTGTGCTGCCCGCCGGTACCGTGAACAACAAGGCGCTCAACGCGGGCCGGCAGGCGGAAGAGGAAGCCATCGAGGTTGAAGAGATCCACGACGAGAAGAAATAGCCTTGGCTAGCGCAGCGGCACCGAGGGTCAGAGTAGCGCCGATTATCGCCGGCGTGATTCTGACGTTCTTGCTCCTCTGGATGCTCGGAGCGACAGCCGACGTCTTCCTCCTCCTCTTCATTGCGATAATCATCTCGCTGTACCTCGGTGCGGTGAGGGACCTTTTCGTCGAGAAGCTGCACGTCCCGCCGAAACTCGCGTTTTTCATTTCTGTGGTCGGAACTGCAGCCGCGCTGCTCACCCTGTTGGCGATTCTGCTGCCGCCGGTTGTGGAGCAGACGCGGGCGCTGATCGTCGTGATGCCCAAGTACATCGAAACGTGGGAGACGGGCATCGATCATTTCGTCACGCGCTTCCCGGCTATGCGCGACGTCTGGAAACCGGGCGAGCATCCGCTCATCGGCGCGGTGTACAACCAGCTCTCCGAGCAGGCGCAGCTCGTTGTCCCGAGAGTGCTGTCGTTAGTGGCTGTCATGATCGACACCTTCGCGGTGGGTGTAATGAGCATCTATCTCGCGCTCCAGCCGGGGGTGTACAGGGAATGGCTCATTGCGCTCTTTCCGCCGATTCATCGCGATCTCGTCCGCGACGTTCTGCGTGATCTCGCCGACGCGCTCCGCGCCTACATCGTCGGCCAGCTTCTGACGATGACGTTCCTCGGAGCGCTCACTGCGGCGGGACTCTACATACTCGACGTTCCGTATTGGCTGACGTTCGGAATATTTACCGGTCTCGTGGCGGTGGTTCCTTTCTTCGGCACGCTCCTGTCGACGACGTTACCAGCGCTGTTCGTCCTCGGCGGACCGGGTGGCGGCACGCGCGCGATCTATGTGCTACTGCTGGGGGTCGTGATTCACCTGATCGAAGGGAATCTCGTCTCGCCGCTCGTGATGTCGAAGAAGATCGACATGCCGCCGGTGCTGACGATCACGTCGGTGCTGGTGATCGGAAAGCTGCTCGGTCCCCTGGGCCTCGTCGTCGCACTCCCGACGCTTGTCACGGTGATGGTGATCGTGCGGCGGATCCTCATCAACCGCATCTACGAGGGCAAGGGATTCAGAAAGAGCACGCGCGACCGGATCTTCGTGCTACGTGTGCCCGTTCCAGATGGCGGAGTGCTCGTTCCTTCTACACCTCCACCCGATCTAATCGGGGTTCGCGAAAAGAAGCCCCTAAAAAAGAGCGCCTAGCGCTCCCCACGACGCGTCAGGGGCCGTGTCTGAGCGTGAGCAGGACATGGGTTCCCGAGAACGTGTCGTCGCCAACAAGATCCCACACACCGTTCGCGATTGGCTGAATCGTGAACAGCATGTCGTTGACGAAGTTGTCAACTGGCTGTGTGAAGTCGATCACATTGCCTGTCTGCGACCACGTCCCCGCCAGGTCTGCATCAAATGCCGGCTGCGAGCCCGACGCAGCGAGGTGCAGATGCCCGCTGGTCGTGCCGTTGGAGGCGAGAGAGATTTGAACTGTGCTGCCGATAAGAAGCTGATTCGTTTGACCCGAGCCGCCAACGGTAACGAATTGATATGCAGAGTAGCTGCCCACGACCGAAGGCTGCGATGGGGAGGTTGAGTCACCGCCGCAGGCAACTATTGCTGCAACGCCAAGAAAGATCGGCCCGGTTCTCATAAATGACTGCTTCATTTCCTGACCCCCAATTCGGTTGCGGTGCGGTGCTCAGCCGATTCTTGAAATTGTGATGCGGTTATCTGGCGAATCTTGAAAAAATCGCGCCACTGCGCGGTGCAATGCTTTCACCCGCCCTTCAACGATTCCTCAGCGTCTGCAATCCGATGCAATCGTACGCCCACACGCTTGCCGGAGGATCGCGCCAGTGCCGATCGCATTGTCTGTCAGGGGGCTCAACAAGACGTACCACTCGGGCGCGAGATCGCGAGCCATTGCGATCCCCGCCCTGCGCGATGTCAGCCTCGACGTGGGATGCGGCGAGATCGTAGGACTCGTCGGCCGGCCAGGCGCGGGAAAATCCACACTGCTCCTCTGTCTCGCCGGCCTCCTCAAGTCCGACGAAGGCACGATCAATTGGTTCGGCGAACAGATCACGGGACATCACGTGCCTCCCGGTCTCGCCTACGTCCCCCAACGCGCTGGCTACTATTCCTTTCTCACAGTGCGCGAAGCGCTCGAGTACTACGCGACGCTTCATGATCTCTCCACGGCGAATCGCGCCGCCCAGGTGGAAGCCGCGTTGAGAGAAGTCTGTCTCCACATCCACGCGACGCGACGCGTGAGCACGCTTTCCGCCAGCCTGGTGCAACGACTCGGGCTCGCACAATCCCTGATCGGGTCTCCGCGAGCAATTCTGCTCGACGAGACGCTCTGCGGCGAAGGCCTCCTCTTCGACCCCCATGTCGTTTCAGTCCTCACTCGGCTCACTCGGCGCGGCATCACAATCATTCTTGCGGCACCCAATCCCGTAGAGCTGCATCGAATCGCCGCGCGCATCATCAATATCGTAGAGGGCCGAGTGGTTACGGCTCGGGAATCGGTTGCGACTGGCCGAACCGCGCCGCCGCTACCGTTCGAAGTGCCCGCGAGTCCGCCGCGCCAAGTAGCGGAACAATCCTAAGGTTCAACCGCCTTCCGAAGTCGTCGTCGCAAATCGACTTCGATCGCCAGTATGAAGGCTACCGGCCAGAAGCCGCAAAGCTATCGGCTCCCTGCTTCGGTTTTGTGGACGCTAGCGACGGGGGCATCCCCAGACGCCGCGTATTTTTGTTGACCCTCCCTCCCGGGGGGTCTAGCTTCCGCGAATGCCCGCACCCGATTTCCGCCTGTACAACACCCTCACCCGCAAAATCGAATCGTTCTCGCCCGAGGATGGCGAAACTGTTCGCATTTACGCCTGCGGTCCGACCGTCTACAAACCGGCGCACCTTGGCAACTTTCGCACGTTCCTGTTCGAGGATCTGCTCAGGCGCGTAATCGTGCTCCGGGGCTGGAAGATTTTCCAGGTGATGAACCTCACCGACGTCGACGACAAGATCATCAAGGCGGCGAGCGAGCGTGGCATCAGCATCAAAGAAGTCACGGAGCCGATCACGAAAATCTTCCACGCCGACCGTGCGTTCCTCCGGATTCAGGACGCCGAGCTTTACCCCAAGGCGACGGATCATATCCCGGAAATGATTGCGATCGTCGAGCGACTGATCGAGCGAAAGCTCGCCTACCTGGCCGATGATGGGAGCGTGTATTACGCGATCGACAAGTTCAAGGGTTACGGGAAGCTCTCGCGCCTCGACACGCGCGAGGTGAGGACCGGCGCGCGCGTCATCCAGGACGATTACTCCAAGGAGAACGCGCAGGACTTTGCGTTGTGGAAGGCAGCGAAGCCCGAGGACGAAGCGACGGGCGCGGCGTGGGATTCACCGTGGGGGCGCGGCCGCCCCGGCTGGCACCTCGAGTGCTCGGCGATGGCGATGAGATACCTGGGCGAGACGCTCGACATCCACTGCGGTGGAATCGACCTGATTTTCCCGCACCACGAGGACGAGATCGCCCAGTCGGAAGGCGCGACGGGAAAAACCTTCTCCCGCTTCTGGTGCCATGGCGAGTTTCTGCTGACCGATGGCAGCAAGATGGCGAAGCGCCTCGGCAACGTCGCGACGGTGCAGGATCTTCGCGACCACGGCGTTCCGGCGGCGGCGTTTCGTCACTTCGTTTTTTCCACGCACTATCGGAAACAGCTCAATTTGTCGAGCGACGCACTGGAAGCGTCGATCGAGGGCGTGCGTCGCATCGCGGATTTCGCCGAGCGTCTGGCTGGAGCCAAAGCCGCGACTCCGGAGCTGGAAAAAATCGCGGAGGAGACCGACGCCGAGGTGACGGCCGCGCTTTTTGACGATCTGAACGCTCCGATCGCGCTCGGCGCGTTGTTCACCTTCGTGCGAAAAGCGAACGCGGAGCTCGATCGAAACGGTGTCGACAAGCAGGCGCTGGAAAAAGCGAGAGAGGTTTTCGCCCGCATCAATTCGGTGCTGGACGTGGTGCCGGAGGTCGTTGGACCGGACCCCGAGCTCGCGCATTGGGTGGAGGAACGGCTGTCCGCGCGTAAGCAGGCAAGGGCGCGCCGAGATTTCGCTGAGGCCGACCGAATTCGGGCCGAAATAGAGGGGAAGGGTGTAGCGATCGAAGACACGCCCCGGGGGACCAAATGGAAAAAGGTGCGTAAGGCTCGCTCAGGTCCTCACGAGGCGTGACGCATCTCGAGGCGCCTAAGGGAGCTCGATTGCGCCACGGCTCTTGACAATAGATGTATATACATCTATTGTCAAATAGGCTCTCACCGAGGATTAACACCATGACATCATCCGTCGCTCCGGTATCGTCTCGTGTCGTAATAGTCGGAGGTTTTCTCTGGCTCGCCACCGCCCTCGTGCTGGGCGCAACCGGCGCCCTTGCGGTACTGCCGTTTCCGGGACCGCAGATCATCATCCTCGCACTGACGGTCGCGGCCATCGTCGTCAGCACGAGGGTTCCGGGTGTTCGCGCATGGGTAGACTCGATCCCAATGCGTGGGCTCGTCGGATTTAACGCTATGCGCTTTGTTGGCGCGGCATTTGTCATCCTGGGTGCGCGCGGCGCGTTGTCGCCCATCTTCGCGGCGCGCGCCGGCTGGGGCGATGTCATGGCTGCGGCGGGTGCCATACTGCTGGTTCTAAGCGGATCTCCGCGTACGACGCTGCATCGGTGGGCGTATCTCGCCTGGAACACCTTTGGCGTGCTCGATCTTGTCGTTGCGGTCGGTACCGCGACGATCGTTGTCATTCGCGGCGACATTCCCGGGATGGAGCCAATCACGCGTCTGCCACTGGTCTTGGTGCCAACGTTGTTCGTGCCGGTGCTCTTCGCGGCCCACGTAGCCATCTATCGTCGGCTGATGAGGTCACCGGACGCGTGAAGAGCGATAGACGGTCAAGCTTGCCGGCCGTGCTTCCGTGCACGTGCGCGAATCTGCGGCGCGCCTCGCGTGCGGTGACGCAGTTGTATGACGATGCGCTTCGTGACACGGGCCTGCGCACCACGCAATTTACTCTTCTGCAAGTGCTATCGATGACCGGCGAGCTCGCTCAGGGCGAGCTGGGTGAGTTCCTCGCGATCGACAGCACTACGCTGACACGAACCCTGGCGCCGCTGGAGAATCGCGGCTGGATTCGTTCCCGACCGGGAGCGGATCGGCGGGAGCGATATTGGGCAATCACCGCGGCTGGCCGGGCTCTACTCAAAAAGGCGCAACCAGCCTGGGAAACAGCGCAGCGCCGAATGCGGGCTGGTGTTGGAAATGAGCGACTCTCGGCGTTACTTGACGGACTCGCGCTAGCCGTTGCCGCAGCCTCGTAAAATCAATAGGAGTCTCGTCGCTGGCTGCGAGACGAACGTCGGGATTCTGCGGCGAGTAGCGGTCTGACTGATTCGCGGGAAAGCGATGGCAGCTCGGGTTGACTCATTACCCTAAGTTGGCTATTCTACTAGGCTTGCGATGAAAAATCGCTGTTTGTTGCTGACGTAGCTCAATTGGCAGAGCAGCTGATTTGTAATCAGCAGGTTGGGAGTTCGATTCTCCCCGTCAGCTCTGCCGACGAAGCTGGAACTAGCGAAGAGCGAAAACCGGTGGGGTGCCCGAGTGGCCAAAGGGAGCAGACTGTAAATCTGCCGGCTCACGCCTACGAAGGTTCGAATCCTTCCCCCACCATTGTTGGAGGGTTGGATTTTTTTGTGAATCCAGTTGTCCGCAGTTCGCAATGGTCCGCAGTTCGAAGTTGTGCGGGAGTAGCTCAGTTGGTAGAGCGCTAGCCTTCCAAGCTTGATGTCGCGGGTTCGAGTCCCGTCTCCCGCTCTGAGGGTAACGGTGCCAGGAAGCGCGAGGATGCAGCTTCGCCGGGCAGTCTGCGTGTTAACCGTGGAGAAGTTTTACGGCAGCAAGGGTGTCAATGCAGTAGCGAAGGTGAACGAAGCCGCTCGCGTAGCTCAGTTGGTAGAGCACACCCTTGGTAAGGGTGAGGTCATCGGTTCAATCCCGATCGCGAGCTTGTACAAAAACGAAACGGAATTGAGGAAGAAATGAGCAAAGAGAAATTCAATCGTACCAAGCCGCATGTGAACGTGGGCACCATTGGCCACGTCGATCACGGGAAGACGACTCTGACGGCGGCCATCACGGCGATTCAGGCGAAGAAGGGACTGGCGTCCCCGGTAGCGTTCGACCAGATCGACAAGGCTCCGGAAGAGCGCGAGCGGGGCATCACGATCGCGACCGCGCACGTGGAGTACGAGTCGGAAAAGAGACATTACGCGCACGTCGATTGCCCGGGCCACGCCGATTATGTGAAGAACATGATCACGGGTGCGGCCCAGATGGACGGAGCGATCCTTGTGGTCTCGGCGGCCGATGGTCCGATGCCCCAGACGAGAGAGCACATCCTGCTCGCCAAGCAGGTGAACGTGCCCTACATCATCGTGTTCATGAACAAGGTGGACATGGTGGACGACCAGGAGCTCCTGGACCTGGTGGAGCTGGAAGTCAGAGAGCTCTTGAGCTCATACGACTTCCCGGGCGACGACACGCCGATCATCAAGGGAAGTGCACTCAAGGCTTTGGAGTCTGGTGACCCGAACAGCGGGTACGGGAAGAAGATCGGGGAGCTGATGGATGCGCTCGATAGCTACATCCCGCAGCCCAAGCGTGAGACGGACAAGCCCTTCCTGATGCCCGTGGAAGACGTGTTCTCGATCACGGGTCGTGGCACCGTAGCGACGGGCAGAA
>DASWGL010000269.1:0-3827 GCA_036393735.1 Gemmatimonadaceae bacterium
TTCCTATGACCATGGAGATGATGGAAACTCGCATGCATCCTGAAGACCTCGCGGTATTCAGAGAACGGGGTCAACGCGTGCGGAACGTTGACACTGATTTTGAATTCGATTACCGGCTACTGATGCCGGACGGCTCTGTCAAGTACATCCGCGCGACGTGTCACCCCAGACGATACGACGGGAATCTACTGGAGCTCTTCGGCACGGTGCACGATGTCACGCAGCGCCGGCTCGCGGAGGAGGCACTCGACAGAGTCCGATCGCAGCTCGCACACGTTGCCAGAGTCACGAGCCTCGGAGCATTGACGGGATCGATCGCGCACGAGGTCAACCAACCACTGTCGGGTATTGTCACGAACGCCAGCACTTGTCTGCGGATGCTGGCGGCCGAGCCCCCGAACGTCGACGGCGCGCGCGAGACCGCTCGGCGGACGATTCGCGATGCAAACCGTGCATCGGATGTGATCGCGCGACTGCGCGCGCTCTTTGCGAAAAAGAGTGCGATGACCGAATCGCTGGATCTGAGTGAGGCGACGCGAGAAGTCATTGCGCTCTCGTCGGATGAACTTCAGAGAAACCGGGTCATTCTGCGGCAGGAGCTCGCCGGCGACCTTCCGGTCGTAACCGGCGATCGCATCCAGCTTCAGCAGGTCATCCTGAATCTTCTCCGGAACGCCTTAGACGCGATGAGCGGCGTCGACGATCGTCCGAGGGAGTTGATGATCAAGACCGAGCGGGAGGAAGGCGATCGTGTGCGTCTGACTGTGCAGGATGTTGGGATGGGTTTCGACGCGCACGCTGCGGACAAGCTCTTCGAAGCGTTTTACACAACGAAGAACGACGGGATGGGGATCGGCCTGTCCGTGAGTCGCTCGATTATCGAGAGTCACAGTGGCAGATTATGGGCTGTAGCGAATGACGGGCCGGGAGCTACGTTCGCGTTTTCGATCCCTCTGGTTCCTGCACCCGGTACTTCCCGCTCGGTCGCCCTTCGAACCGCTGTGCGGGCAAATTCAGAACGTTCGATTGGACAAACATGATGGTCATCGGGTCGCTTGTTTCGGTCGTCGATGACGACGAATCGGTGCGCGAGTCACTTCCAGATTTGCTCCGGGAGTTCGGTTTCGCAGTGCAAGCCTTCGCGTCGGCGGAGGAGTTCCTCGCGTCGAATTTCGTAAGCCAGACCAAGTGTCTGATCCTGGACATTGCGATGCCGGGGATGAGCGGGCCCGATCTTCAGACAGAGCTTTTGCGCCGGCGGCAGAAGATCCCGATCGTTTTCATCACTGCGCACGCGGATCAGAACATCCGGCCCAGCATGCTCGAACGGGGTGCCGTAGAGTGCCTGCTCAAACCATTTACCGATACATCCTTGCTCGATGCGGTCAATGCTGCTCTTCGGGTGAACTGATGGTCTCGGATACGACGCCGGTCGTCTTCGTAGTCGATGACGACATCTCCGTGCGCGAGTCGCTCGAGCTACTCCTCGAAACCGCTGGTTGGAAGTCAGAGACCTTCAAGTCCGCTGAGGAGTTTCTCTCACGACCGCGAACGCCTGCCGCGAGCTGCCTCGTACTGGACGTCAGTCTTCCCGACCTCAACGGTCTGGATCTGCAGGAGCGCGTCGTCGACCGCGCGGATATGCCGATCATTTTCATCACCGGCCACGGCGACATTCCCATGTCTGTGAAAGCGATGAAGGCGGGCGCCGTCGAGTTTCTGACGAAGCCTTTCGACGACGGTACGCTATTGGTAGCGATCGGCGACGCGATCGAGCGGAGCCGGGTGGCCCTCGGAAACGCAGAGGAGGTCCAGGCTCTTCGCAACAGCTATGCCTCGCTCACGCAACGCGAACGCCAGGTCATGGAGCTCGTGGTGGCCGGCCTGTTGAACAAACAGGTCGGCAATGGTCTCGGCATCAGCGAGATCACCGTCAAGGCGCATCGAGGCAAGGTCATGCAGAAGATGAAGGCTGATTCGCTTGCGCAGCTCGTTGCGATCGCCGCAAGACTCGGCATCGGACCCGCGGCGAGACTCTGAATGCGTGTGTCTTCGGACGAGTATCTTCGGTTGCGCCTGCGCGTGCACGAATTCCTGCGCGATGTTCCTTTGTACGACGAATCCGCCGTCGACCTTCCCGGCGGCGGCAGCGGATGTACTCTCGCGGACGTCAGGAAGCTGGAATCGGCGGCTCCACCAAGCTTCATCGCGAAGGTCCTCTACGGAACTCGCCATTTCGTCGGGCGGATGTTTGGATGGGGCGATCGGCCCGCTCGGCCGGAGCAGTTGCTCCTGTCAAGATTATCGTAGCGGGACCGCCGCGCGTCGGAGTCGCTCCCCGTACTCACCACGGCGCGTTCGTCATCCTGTATCAGTTTCCCAACGAGCGCGCACTGGGACGCGTCCCACAAGTCTATTTCCACTAGTTCGCACTCGCCAGACGAATCCGGACAAGTCCAGAGGGTCGTAAAATATTGAGTCTGGAGGTGTCCGCAGATGTCTCGAGACAAAAAACTAAATCGCACTCAGGAGGTCGACGGGTCGAGCCCGTTCAGCTCCACCAATTCAACGATTTCAGCAGCGGTGGGTTTTCAGATCACACGAGTTCCTGAATCCGCATCATGTTTCTTTTCCAGATGTTGTTATCCAATGAGACCTCCCATGGCCGTCCTCACTAAAAGCGATACGTAATCCACGGACAGATGTAGCTTTCAGTGGTCGTTGCGTGGACTGACCGTTCTTCGAACCGCCCGTTGAACACAAAGCTGTAGTTGATATGCACGGAAAGGTGCGGATTCAGCGTCCATGCAACTTCCGCAATCGGGCGACTCCCTTCATAGTGCCCTGGTACTCCGTTGCTCGGAACGATCAGATTCCCAGGAATTCCGTACAATCCGTCTTGCTCGCTCTCGCGCCAGTAGAAACCCCACCCGGTCGAAACGAAGATATTTCGTCGCGGAGCCAGCGTCAGTGTCGGTTCGAGACGAATCGAATTGCTGGGCCCCAGAAGTTGTGCGCGCCCTGAATACGTGCCACTTTGGAAGAAGGCGTTGAAGGTTCCGAGGTTCGGACTCGATCGGTTTCGATCCCCACTGGCAACGTCGAAGTGAATCCCAACGCGGGGACTCGACCTAACGCTAAATCCGCGCGACGCTTGCGCGGCGCATCTCCAGGCGTGAATGTTGCCGACACCGAAGCTGCCGAATTGGTACATGCCCTCGAAGTCGTACGCCCACCGTCCAAGTCGCCAGAGCCTGACTCCAACCGTGTGACGAAGTTCGTTCGCGACGCCTTTCTCGAAGCTTGCGTTGTGCCGATCCCAGCCGAGGTAATAAGCGTCGACTGATGCGTGCCCAAGTCCGGTCCGCGTAACGTAGGCGCCCCGGACGCTGAATTGGCGGTGCGACGAGTCATCGAAAATCCCCGGCGTCGTCGTCACCGGGCGCGCTACCCAGGTATCGAATCGCCATGACTCCTTTTGTGCGATCGCGCGCACGCCGTCGAAGCTCGAGGGAACGTTCGGACCTTCGCGCAGTGAATACATTCGTCCGGACCCGACCTCGATCTCCTGGCGGCCTGCTCGCACGCGCGCGTTGACGCGAGGTCGTTGAACGATCCCGAGCTCCACAAACCCCTGATGCAAATCCAGCTTGTCTTCATCGATGACCGGGCGCGGGCCACCGACGCGACCGTTCTCGAACGAGCTGTTCAACTCGGTCCACAATCTCAGACGCGAGCCCGCGTGAATGTCCGCATGCAACAGGTATCGCTGCAAGAGGTATCCGTTCGGACTCTGCACGCTCAAGCCAAAGTTCTGGTTGCCAAAT
>DASWGL010000270.1:0-8894 GCA_036393735.1 Gemmatimonadaceae bacterium
CGCATTTTGATCGATGACGAGCATGCGCTGCCGGTTACTGATCGTCAGCGAAACACCGTCACGCGCCGGCTCAACGAGCTTGCAAAGTCGCAGCCCGATCCCGACTTCTTCAAAGTTCTGGATGTGGCGCGCCGCGTAGCAGGATTGGGAAGTCTCGGCCTCGAACGGTATATCGTGTTGGTGCGCGGGGCTGGCGGTCGCGACGGGAACGCTCTGCTCGACGTAAAACAGGCGGTGCCGTCGAGTCTGGCCAGAGTCGAAAGGCTCCGGCAGCCGGCATGGAAGAGCGAGGCCGATCGGGTCGTGGCCATCCAGCAACGCATGCAGGCGATCGCGCCCGCGCTACTCCACGCGAAGAAGATCGAGCGTGGGGGTTACGTCCTGCACGAGCTCCAGCCGACCAACGATCGTTTGTCGCTAAAGGACGCGGGAGGCAATCCACGTCATCTTCGCTCTGCGGCAAAGTCGATGGGCCGCGTGACCGCGTGGGCCCAACTCAGAAGCAGTGGACGTCAAGGTTCCGCGACCGCAGACGATATCATCGAGTTCGCCGGAGCCAGCGGCTGGAAGCGACGGCTCATCGACTACGGCCGCTCGTACGAAACCAAGGTCCAGCGCGACTACAAGCGGTTCGTGGACACGCAGAGCCAGCGAGAGTGAAAGTCAGCCGGTGGCTGGGTCGGTAGTTCAACCGTAGGTTAGAGACCACCCTATGACGAACTCCACACCTGACCGATGACGTTTCTCCAAACGCCCCGCGATCGTGCGGGCCTCCTCATCCTGGTGCTAGCCGTCACTGTTCTCGTGGCTGTTGCACCTTTTCTCAGCGGACTCCTCGGCGCGGCGGTTCTCTACGTAATCTTCGTCAGGCCATATGAGCGCCTCCAGCGCGTGATGAAGCCCGGGTTTGCGGCGGCGATAACTCTTACAATCGCTCTGGTCATAGTCGCGTTGCCGCTCTCCTGGCTCATTGGGGCAGTGATCGCTCAAGCGCCGGACGCGCTGCGCACTCTGCAGAGCAGCGCCGCTTTCGCGCGGATTGCCCAGCTACGCATTGGCGACTTTCAGGTGGGCGAGGAGCTGGCGAATGCGAGCGGCACAATCGCCTCATGGCTATCCCCGCGGGTCTTTTCGGTCGTGGGCGGAGCGACATCCGCGGTGTTGAATCTCGTCATAGCCTTCTTTGGCTTGTATTACATGCTTCGTTCGGACGGGACGACGTGGAGCTCGATCCGGCAGTACATACCTTTCTCGGTCCATACCGCGGATGCTTTGCGCGATCGGTTCTTCAACGTGACCGAGGCCACGCTGCTCGGGACCGTTCTGATCGCAGTGATACAAGGAAGCCTTGTCGGCACAGGTTTCTGGATCGTCGGACTTCCCAATCCATTTTTCTGGGGGACCGTTACCGCGTTCGCCTCGATCCTTCCCGTGCTCGGGACATCACTGGTCTGGCTACCGGCGGTGCTCGTACTGCTCGTGCAGAACCGGTATGGCGGGGCTGTCACGATGTTGGTGATTGGCGCCGGCATCGCCAGCAACGTCGACAATGTGATTCGCCCGCTCATCTACCGACGGGTGTCCAACATTCATCCGATGATCACGCTCGTCGGGGCATTCGCGGGAGTGAGATACTTCGGTCTGCTCGGAGTGCTGCTCGGACCGCTTGGAATCGCGTATCTGTTCGAGCTGCTCAAGTTCTACCGCGAAGAATATGGCGGCGCCAAGGCCTAGCACTTCACGGTTTGTCCTCCACGAACTCCCGCAACCGTGCGATCGCCGCATCCCACTGGCCCGAGACCTGGGCGAGATAGCGTTGTGCCATCTCAAGGCGCTTCGGCTGAAGCTCCCAGATGCGCTCACGCCCGCGGCGCGTCCCTCTTATTACGCCCGCATCCGCGAGTGCATGCAAGTGCTTCGTTATCGCCTGGCGCGTAACTGCGGCGCCCTCACTCAAATGAGCGATGGAAAGCGGCCCGTCATCGCACAGTCGCGCGACAAGCCGCAGGCGCGTGGCATCGCCGAGCGCCGCAAAAACGGGCGCCGCGTCCACGCGCCTGGCCGCGCTACCCGTTCGTGACATACCTCTCAATGCTCTTCAGCTGAGAGGTCCACCCGCCGTCGTTCATCCGGAACGCTTCGGCGCGACGCGATGCCGGGAGACGATCGAACCCCGACTCCACGATCGTGAGGATCGTTTCGCCGCCCACCTCGTCCAGCTGGAACTCGACGAGCGTCGTCGGCTCCGCCGTGTAGTCCACGCCGGCGTCCACGGCGTAGGGATGCCATCGGTACGAGAAGAGGAATTCGGGTTGTATCCGTTCAACGAGCATCTCCATTGTCACGTGCTCGTAGCGGGGATGCGTGATCCTTCCTCGCATGGCAGCGCCTTCGGCGAATGTGCCCTCGAGCTTGACGCCGAACCACGCACCGAATTCATCGGCGTTCGTAATCGCGCGCCAAACGCGAGTTTGCGGCGCGCGCAACGCGACGCGCTTTTCGATTCGATCCGTGCTCGTTTTCTCCAGGTCCATTGTGGTCATGTCGGCTCCCTCGTCTCGCGGTTTAGTTGGAGTGTGGTTTTTGGATTTGCTCGTGATTCTGCCTTCGGATGCGTGTCCGACGCAGCAGCGCAACGTGCAACCTCCCGGTTGTATAATATCAAGGCGCCCCAAATGCGCAACCCCCCGGTTGCGCATGGCCAGGGGTGGTTCCTAATCGGCCATGTCTTCCTCTGGAAGTAGTCTGAGTGAAATCGTGTCAGCGATTTGCTACCTTTTCGATATCCAACAATTGGGGGAAGCGTGAAGCTCATACGAATCCAACTTTCTGGAAAAATTGATGCCTACGTCAATCCAGATCACGTTGCTTCTATCGAGGCGCAGGGAGAACAACGCACGATTGTATCGTTAGTAAATGCAAAGATGCTTGACATCGATGAGTCCGTCGACAAAATCGCTGTTCTCTTGCAGAGAGGTCCCGGCGGGGCAGCAACAATCCAACCTGTTCGCCCATAGCGGGACTGATGCTGTCGATTTCCAAATGGCGCGATACTCCGAGGCGTCGTCAGTCTGGCACGCTCTTCTGTGCTGTTGTCTTGCTCCTGTCGCCACTCCGGCTCGCACGACCCCAGGCATCGGCCGTGCCCGCCGAGCGCCTGGCCGCGCGCGAATGGTTCCGGCAAGCCGGGTTCGGCATGTTCATCCATTGGGGCGTTTATTCCCAGCTCGGCGCCGGCGAATGGGTCATGCAGAACAGGGAAATTCCAGCGGCGACGTACGAGTGGCTGGCCTCGGAGTTCAATCCAGTAAAGTTCGATGCCCACGAATGGGTGTCGGTCGCCAAGGCCGCCGGAGCGCGATATATCACGATCACCTCGCGCCACCACGACGGCTTCTCGATGTTTGCGACCAGGGCCACGACCTACAACATCGTCGACTGGACTCCTTTCAAGCGCGATCCGCTCAGGGAGCTGGCGGAGGAATGTCGGCGGCAGGGGATCAAGCTCTTCTTCTACTACTCGCAGCTCGATTGGCACCATCCCGATTATTTTCCGCGGGGAGGAACTGGGAAAGCGTCGGGCCGACCGGACAGCGGGGACTGGGCCCGCTACATCGGCTTCATGAATCAACAGCTCACTGAGCTGCTCACTAATTACGGGCCGATCGGCGGCATCTGGTTCGATGGCATGTGGGACAAGCCCGATGCCGATTGGCACCTCGCCGACACCTACGGCTTGATTCACCGACTGCAACCCGCGGCGCTGATCGTGCCCAATCATCACCGCGCACCATTGCCCGGTGAGGACGTTCAAACGTTCGAGCAGGATCTGCCGGGCGCCAACACCGCAGGCTTCAGTACCAGCACGATCGGCGCGTTGCCGCTCGAGACGTCACTCACAATGAACAATTCGTGGGGCTTCAACATCACCGACACCGGCTGGAAAACGACGCGAGATCTCATCGGCTACCTGGTGCGCGCCGCGGGGAGCAACGCGAATCTGCTGCTCAACATCGGACCTCGCCCGGACGGCACCATTCAGCCCGAAGCCGCCCAGCGCTTACACGAAGTGGGAGAATGGTTGCAGACCTACGGCACCTCGATCTACAACACGCACGGCGGTCCCGTATCGCCGCGCTTGTGGGGTGTCACCACCCAGCGCGGCGATACAGTGTTCGTGCACCTGTTGGACTGGCGGGATCGCCTGCTTGCGATCCCGCTTGTCGGCGTGCGAGTCACCGGAGCGAGCATGCTCGGCAGCGGGACCGCGGTGGACTTCGAGCAGACGCCGGTCGGTCTCAGGCTGACCTTGCCAAGTGCCGACGGAGGTGAGCCGGACCGAGTGGTCGTGCTCCGGACGGTGAAGGGGCCGCAATGATAGCGACTTCATACTCGATCAGCATCCCCAGCGACTCTCACGCTCGATCAGCAATCCCCCGTCGACCTCATGTTGCCCGGCCCGCTTGAGTCGCCTCAGCGACCTCGACCAGTTTCCCTGTCTTCACGTCGTAGATGTACCCATAGATCGGGATGCCTTTCGGTACCAATGGGTGCCGCCGAATGCGAGAGACATCGTCGACCACGGCTTGCGCTGTGTCCGCGATTGTGAGCCAGTCGACAAACTGGGCTTCCGCCGAGCCTGGTCCCTTGCCGACATCGCGAAATCCCTGGGCGCTGAGTTCGGCCGTCTCGAGGCTACGCGCCAGAAGATCGCGCATGAGAGCATCCGTGAAGAACTCCATTCCGCAATTGGTGTGGTGGATGACGAACCACTCGCGGGTTCCAAGGAGCTTGTACGAGATCACCAGCGACCGAATGGCGTCGTCACTGGCGCGGCCGCCCGCGTTGCGGATGACGTGCGCGTCACCTTCGCGGAGCCCGGCGTATTTGGCGGGGTCCAGTCTCGCGTCCATGCAGGTGAGAATGGCAAAGCGACGGGCGGGAGGTAGGGCCAGATCGCCCTTCTGGCCGAACCCGGCGGCGTAGGTCGCGTTAGCGGAGAGAACCTCTGTGAGCACGTTTGGCATCGGTAGTCCTCAGTGTGTTGTAGAGAAAAAAAAGGCCCCGGACGAGGGTCCGGGGCATTCGCGCAAGCAGATTCAATTGCTCGGTCGCGTCAACACCGGCCGCACCGCGGGCGCGAACAGGCGCACGGATTACAGGAGGAGACGAGAGCGGGCAACAGATTCTGAGAGTGGATCATGAATCGACGATACGAACGGAGGCAGAGGCTGTCAATAGAAGGAACGCCACAATCGCGCGGAGTTTAAAGCCTTCCCAGATATATCATGTCCAACAAACCGGCTGTACAAACAAACATTGGATAACACATGAGAAAAAGTCTTCTGTTTCTTGGACTACTCGCAATCTCGAGCGCTTCCTGGGCTCAATCGGACGCACGCCCCGAGATTCTGGTGCTCGGCACGTACCACATGGCGAACCCGGGACACGATATCCACAACATGCAGGCTGACGATGTCATGTCGCCGAAACGTCAGCAGGAAATCACCCAGCTGATCGAAGTTCTGAAGAAGTTTCATCCGACCAAGATTGCGATTGAGTCCGATGTCGGAAGCCAACGCATCGCGCAACAGTACTCCGACTACCTCGCGGGAAAGTATGTGCTAACGCGCAACGAGATCGATCAAATCGGATACAGGCTGGCCAAGGAGCTTGGCCATCGCGCGATTTACCCGGTCGACGTCGACGGCGATTTCCCGTGGCAACGCGTCGTCAATTACGCAAAGGCTAACGGAATCGCAGCCAGGTTCGATTCAATCAATGCGGGCGTGGGAACGAGGGTGAAAGAGCAGGGCGATTTTCTGGCATCCCACACCGTCCTGGAGACGCTTCAATTCATGAATGCCGATTCAAGGGTCGCGAGAGACATGGGTTTCTACTTCGCCGTGGTGCGTTTCGGAGAGCCTTTTGAATATGCAGGATCTGATCTCGTAGCCGCCTGGTATCAGAGAAATATCCGGATCTATCGCAATATCGTCGCGCTAATCGATTCTCCGAGCGAGAAGATTCTCGTTATCTATGGCTCCGGCCATCTCGGTTGGTTACGGCAGGATATCGCGAATGACGCGTCGGTCCGGTTACGGAAGCTGGCCGATCTGACCGGGCGGCAGTAAGGTTCTGCACTCTCGCCAAATTCGCTGCATGACAGATCTACATCGCTGCGCCTGGGCGGAAAGCGACCCGCTGATGCGCGCATATCATGACGAGGAGTGGGGCGTTCCCGAGCGCGATCCTCGCAGGCTGTGGGAAATGTTGATGCTGGAAGGGTTCCAGGCCGGGCTGGCGTGGATCATCGTCCTGCGAAAACGAGAAGCCTTTCGAAAGGCGTTCGCTGGCTTCGACCCGAAGAAGGTCGCTCGATTCGGGAAGGCGGACATCAAGCGCCTGATGGCCGATGCAGGCATCATCCGCGCGCGAGCGAAGATCGATGCGACCGTCCGGGGCGCCCAGATCGTCGGGGAGATGGAGGAGCGGGGCGAGAGCTTCGGTGAGTTCTGCTGGTCCTTCACCAACGGCAAGGCCTTGAAGGGCAATGGCCGCACTTTTATCGCATCGTCACCGCTATCCGAGAAAATCTCCAAGGAGATGAAGCGACGCGGCTTCAAGTTCGTCGGCCCGACGATCGTCTACGCCTGGATGCAGGCTGTCGGGATCGTCAACGACCATTCCATCAAGTGCTACCGTCGTGCTCAGGTCAGCGATCTATAGGATGCCACCGCTCCGCACGCGGAAGTCGACGTTGTCCGCCATCCATTTCCAGAGCTCCGGCTGACTCTCCGGTTTCGCGTTCGCGTGGTAATGCGAGCGCCAGGTGGCCATCACCTCGTCGTCGACGGTCCACATCCGCACCCGACGCCGGGGGATCTTCTTCTCCCAGTGCACCGCAATCGTGGGACGCGGATACAGGACGCGAATCGTGGTGTTCTTCGAGAGGTACTCGAGACCACTCACGTTGATGTTCCTGTACTTGCTCAGGCTGTCATTCTTTTCCGACGGCGTGTCCGGCAATCCGTCGGTGAGCATCACGATGTTGAGCGGCGCGAGTATCAGATTCTGCCGCTTCACGAGCGTCCCCACCCGCTCGAAGAACGGGTTGAAGTCGGTGAGCCCGTCATTCGACGGATACTCTTTCCTCAGGAACGCCGCAATCTGCGCGACGCTCATGTTCCGAAACGTGTCGATCGGCTGGAAGGACTTCGTCTCTCCTGGTTTCTCCCCACCGAACGAGCCGACGAATACCGCGGTCGGCTGCTTCAGTCCACCCAGCCCGTGAATGTGGGCATAGAGGTAGTTCGCCGTGAAGTCGATCGCGCTTTCGTAATGGGCTTTGCCCCGGAAAGAGCCGCTGACATCGATCCCGATGACGAGCGTCGACCGTGCGACCCGTGCGCCATCAGCGGGTGGCGCGCACGCCACGACCGCGCTCAACACGAGCGCCGCAGACGCGCACGATGCGATGAGTTTCCGTGAGGTTCTCATCACGCTACCCTCGGCCTTGGCTCGTGCGGGGTGAGTTTCCTCGCAACCGAGTCCAGCGAGGGCCGAGAATGCGCCAACGGCGTAGCGGCGAGGATTTCCTCGAGCGTGTTGAAAGGGAGTGAGAACATCGGCCGAGATTTGATAGTGACGACCGCGAAGTTGATTGCGGCTGCAAGGAGCTGGAGCACGGGGAGCGAAAGCAGCTCGAACATGCGCTTTGCTTCCTCGTGGAACCACGCAGTCTCCGCCTTGAGGGCATTGACTGGTTCGCGCCAGAGTCCTGGCTCGACCGCCCTCTCGATGGGGCGCGTTGCGCCTTCATGCGAGACAGCTTGCCGCGAAAGGATCGCGAGCAACGCTGGAGTTCCGAAACGTCCGAAGAGGAACCACGACATGCCGCGCACGCCCAGCCATCCAAAGGATGCGAGGGCGAGGGTGGCACCAATTCCGAGCTGCACCGAGCCGCCCGACTGCTGGGCGATCCACGGCGTGATCGCGTCGATCAGCTCTCGGTAGAGGAAGATCACTTCGAAGAACATCACCGCGCTCTCGACGACGAGCATTTGTACTATAGTAGCCGTCTTCTTCTGCTTGACTGCTTCCGTCACGACCTGCACGCAGGCGAAGCTTCCCGCCACCAGCATGAACAGGAACATCCAGAGCAGCGGCGCCATCACGCGGGGGTTCGGATCGAACCCGGTGAGACTGCCAAACACTTCATTGAGTGTCGGCTGCAGCGTGAACGTAAAGATCGTCGCTTCGATCGCGCACCATACTGTAAGAACCAGGAACGCGATCCAGGGAACACCGGGCTGGAAGTAACGCTCCGTTGTCCAATTGAGCAGCGTCAGCGGCGAGCGTAGCAGGCCGAGCAGCAGGTTCTTGACCATTAGAAAGGCGAAGCGCACCGAGCCGATGACCCAGCCAACAAGCGCGACACCGACGCGCAGCATTCCGGTCCAGAAAAGCCAAATGCAGCGGCCAGCATCCCACCACGCCATGAGCATTGATGTGATGAAGGCACCGCGACCAGACCGGAAAGGAAGCGTGTAGATAGAGGCGACCGTGCACCACATGCCGGCCGCGAGTAGAAGTGCAGGCATCAGCAGTGTGATCCATGCCAGCGCGTGACTGGCGGAATTTCCGCCCATCCACGCTGTGCCTATCGTCGACTGCCACGCTGCAAGCCAGCGCATTGGCGCCAGCAATGTGAGCACCGCGCCTTGCCAATCGGCGGGAAATAGTTGCGCAAACGATTCGAACATGATGATCGACCTCTAGAAGCAGGTGTGTGTTCGCGCCGTTGGTGCGTAGAGCTGCGAGACTGGTGGGCGACGGAAAGCCGGCGCGTACAATTGCTTCAAGTCTGACGAGCCACGGTTGAGCTGGAAACG
>DASWGL010000271.1:0-2665 GCA_036393735.1 Gemmatimonadaceae bacterium
ATGAAGGGACATCCAATCGAAGTCCTAGTGGCTTATGGAAATCATGAAGTATTGGAGGGTGATCCCATTGAAGGAATTGTGATAGCAAAGTTCCCAACTGTAAAAGCAGCAAAAGAATGGTATTACAGCGGAGCTTACCAAGGCGTGGCGAAACATCGTCAAAAAGGCGCTATTTATCAAGGCCTTGTCGTTGAAGGAATAGCTTAGCTCACGGCCCTTCATCATTACTTCGTTTTAAGTGCAACTTCACATGTAGGGAGAAACGCGATGCAAACAATCACCGAGAGACACACGACTAGAGCGATTACGACGCACTATATCGATGGAGAGTTCGTTGAATCCCATGGACGCGAGGTCATGGATATCATCAACCCGACCAACGGCCAAGTGATCGCGCAGGTAACGCTGGCCGACGAAGAGGACACACGGCGCGCGATCGCCGCTGCTAAGCGGGCGTTCGCCAGTTTCGGCAGCACCACGAAGGAAGAGCGCGCGAAGGTCTTGCGCCGACTGCATGAGGCCGTCTTCGCACGCATCGACGATCTGACCGCTGCCATGGTGGAGGAGTACGGTGGCACCGCCGTGTTTTCCAGAATCATCATAGAGGCGGCGGCCAACGTGTTCCTGTCTGCGGAAAAGGCACTACAAGAGCTACCCCTAACGAGGAGTTGGGGCAAGACGACGGTCACGCTCGAACCGGTCGGCATTGCTGGTCTGATTACCCCTTGGAACGCGAACTCGTTTTTCCTGTCCGCCAAGCTCGCTTCGGCCGTTGCTGCCGGTTGTACCGCAGTCATCAAGCCCAGTGAGCTGAGCTCGCTGCAGACGCAAGTGTGGCTCGAGTGTCTGTACGACGCCAAACTCCCGAAGGGGCTATGCAACGTTGTGGTGGGTCGCGGTGATGTGGTCGGGGCCGAACTCGTACGCAATCCTGACGTGGCTAAGATCTCATTCACCGGTTCTGTTGCGGTTGGCCAGACAGTCATGCGGGAGGGCGCGGCGACGATGAAGCGCATCACGCTCGAACTTGGCGGCAAATCGCCGAACATCCTGCTCGACGACGCCGACCTTGACAAGGCTGTCCCGACGGCGCTTGCGATCGCGTTCATGAACAGCGGACAGGCGTGCGTCGCTGGGACGCGGCTCCTTGTACCGAGAACCCGTCTCGACGAGGTGAAACGAGCGATCATGGGCGCAATCGGCGCTTTTCCCGCAGGCGATCCGGCCGATCCAAAGACCGCCGTCGGACCTATGGTGACGCAGAAGCAGTACGAGCGAGTGCAGTCATATATCCGCAAAGGGATTGAAGAAGGCGCGGAAGTACTCGCAGGCGGCGAGGGTCATCCGAAGGGCCTCGAGGCCGGTTACTTCGTGAAGCCCACCGTGTTCGTCAAGGTGACGAACGACATGGCAATTGCCAGAGAGGAGATCTTCGGCCCGGTCCTATGTGTCATCACTTACGAAACTGACGACGATGCCATCGAGATCGCTAACGACACGAGCTACGGCCTCCACGCCTACGTGAGCGGGACCGACGTACAGCGGGCGCGACGCGTAGCCTCTCATCTCCTCGCCGGCCGCGTAGCCATCAACGGCATGCTTGACGATCAACAGGCGCCGTTCGGCGGATTCAAGAACTCAGGTGTGGGTCGGGAATTCGGTACGTTCGGGATCGAGGCGTTTCTCGAGCCTAGGGCCATCCTCGAATGACGCCGACGGGTAAACAAGTCGAACACGGAACCATGTCATGAGCACGCACGTCACCGTCTCCCCCACCGAAGCCGCGGATCGCCTTGCGATCCGCGAACTCATCGAGGCCTATGCACATTGCGCTGATCGTCGCGATGCGAGAGGTCAGATGTCCCTCTTCACATCAGATACGCATTTCGTCGTTTACATGAATGCCGAGGATCCGACGCCCTCACAAGAGCTGCACTCTCGCGATGCGCTTGCTCCCGTGTTTGCCGATCTGAACAAGTACGCCGCTACGATGCATTTCGTCGGACAGAGTACGATCCTCAGCTTAACGAATGACCGAGGCACGGGCGAGGTCTACTGCATGGCGCATCACCTCACTGTCGACGGCGAAAAGCGACGGCTGATGATCGCCGCGCTACGCTACTACGACAAGTTCGTGAAGATCGACAGTGCGTGGCTGTTTGCGGAGCGCCTGCTTTATGTCGACTGGCTGGAGGAGCGCGTTCTGTCATGACCGCGAGTAACCATGTGCCTTCGGACGCGTCGATGAGCGCTCCGCCGACTGGCCAAAAGGGCCTTGTGATCGTGGGCGCAACGGGAATGGTCGGCGGATACGCCCTTCGCTACGCGCTCGATCATCCTGTTGTCAGAAGCGTGACTTCGATTGGGCGCAGGAAGGTCGGCGTCTCGCACCGCAAGCTGGAAGAGGTTCTGCATCCGGACTTCTCAAACTGCTCCGCACTTGCGAAGGTGCTCACTGATCAGGACGCAGCCGTTTTTTGCCTAGGCACGTATACCGGGTCGGTATCGGACGCGGAACTCCGCAGAATCACTGTGGACTATACGATCGAGTTCGCGCGAGTTCTACGCGTGAGCAGCCCTGCCGCGGCCTTCTCTTTCTTGAGCGGGAACGGTGCGGACCCAACGGGACGAAGTCGGATGCATGAGACCATCAACGCGCTGGACG
>DASWGL010000272.1:0-1937 GCA_036393735.1 Gemmatimonadaceae bacterium
CTGGGCGCGCGACAATGTCGAAGCCGCTACGGCGAAGAAGAAGAAAAAGCGCCGTGTCTCCGCGGCCAGGAAACGGGTGTCGGTGAAGCCGAAATCGAGCGCGAAAGGGAAGTCAAGCGCGGGAAGTGGCCGGAAGTCCGCCGGAGCAGCGGCCAAGCCCGCTCGCGGACGCTCGAAATGAATCTGCTCCTTGGTGCCTGCCTCGCCGTCAATCTCCTTTACGCCCAGACGGCGGTCGTACGCGACAGCTGGTTCGGGATCGACAAGATCAAGCACTTCTTCATGTCGGCGTTCATCGAGAGCGTTTCGTACAGCGCGTTACAGGCTGCGCACGTCAAACATCGTTCCGCTCTGGCGGGCGCGATCGGAGTCACCGCGGCGTTCGGCGTCGGCCGCGAGATCCACGATTCCCGGAACCCGCACAACATTTTCAGCGTGAAGGATCTGAGTTGGGACGCGATTGGGGCAGGTGCGGGGCTGGTTTTGTTGTCGCATACTATAAGGTAGGCAGTCGGCAAACCGCCTCTGCGATTCACAATGGGCCCCGGGCAATCAGGCGCTCGCCCGCCTGAGGAGATCCAACAGCCGCACCGGTGAATGCTTCAGGCAATGCCTGGGCGCTCCGCAGCCATCGTTTCGGGAACGTCGGGTGGTAACCCATGGGTCGACAGGTTGCGGCATAGCCACTAAGCCAGCCTGCTCTGATAGAAAACCGCATCTGCGTGATATGAATTTGGCATTTCGCTTTGGCGCAACGAGGGGTAGGCTCCCCTTAGCAATCGAAAGGCTCTCGCTCGAATCCGACCTCTTCATCGGGGGGCTAAATGTTTCGCAGCACGATTGTCGCCATGGCAGCGGTCGTCATCACCTCGCCCATAGGTGCGCAGGGCGATCACGTTCCGTCGGACGTCACCTTCAATCTTCGCCGGAGCTTCCTGGAGGAGCTCATGACGACTGGCTCGACCGGGCACAGTGTCGGCGCGAGGTGGAAAGAAACCCTGAGGATGGACCAGCATTCCGCCGTTCACCCGCTCGCCTCGGATTGCGAGATTCACGTGGGTGCAAAAGTCCCCAACAATCGAGTCATCGCGGCCCCTCCCGGCATCGTGGTCGAGCCTCCAAATGTGTGCAAGAGCCGCGTACCACAAATCCGGCAGACTGGAAGTATCTCCACAGCGTGGACTAGCTACTTCGATGACAAGGTTACCGGTCAGACGTGCGACGTCATAGGATTCCCGCGGATTTTCAGTGAACACGCCGCAGGTGGAGGAACCAGCGGGTCCAACCCGGACCACGTCGTGGAGATTCATCCCGCGCTTTCGATGACGTGCAACGGAGAAATGGTGAATTACTTGCCGCTGCTCAAAGCCTTCCCGGGCATGCGCGCCATCTCGGACGCATCGGCGAGCGCGTGCCTCGCCGATCGGAAGCTTTCAGTCCGACAGAAGCAAACCGGATCGGTGCCGATTTATGAGTTTCTTGAAGAGGGAGCAAAGGGAAGCGGTGGGCGGTGCGGAAACTTCATCGTGGTCGACGCGAACATCGGCAAGGAATACCTGCGGGAGCTTTCCAACGGCGGTGATCACGTCGCCCTGGCCCGCGTTTGGATCGGGGAAGATGGCCCGTACCCTCTAAAGATCTACACCTACAAGGGAACGCCAGAAGACGGCGCGATCGCGTCACTACTGGCGAGCACCGACGAGTACGCCGGGATCAATCTCAGCCTCCACGGCGTTCTCACGTACGACTACTTCTCCATCGTGCAGGCGGTTCAGGACTCGAGCTTCAATTGGTTGCCGGCCGCGGCGCTTCGCGACTATCGCGAGGTGAAGTCGCCACTAGCCCTCGTCGTCTTCGGGGAGCATCAGCCGTAGGATCTGATGAGCGCAACAACGGACGAATCGCCGCAGTACGCCCAGGTCAGCGTCCGGGTCGAG
>DASWGL010000273.1:0-8938 GCA_036393735.1 Gemmatimonadaceae bacterium
GTGACGGTGCGTGGGTCGCTCACCGTGACGAGAACCCACCGTCGGTTGGGGCTGATCGATGTGATCGGATTCGCGGGCGCTTCGAGAATCTTCACCAGATCAGCGGGCGGCGACTGGTAGGTCTGCTGAGCCCAGGCGGGAATGAGCGGCGTGAGCATCAGACATGCCGCCGACAGAACGCGACGATACGAGAGTCTATTCATTGAGGTGAATGGAGTTACCGGGATGCCAGCGGAGCTGCGTTGCTACTATAAATACTGGCGGTCTGATCGGAATGTTGGTCAACGTTTTTCGTTTCGATCCGCATGCTCAGACTGCCGGCGGGACGCAACGTGATCCTCGGCTCGATGACCGGAGGCGAGCTTCCGAGGTAGCGGAGCTTCCATTTCTGTGCAATCGTCGCGAGGATCAAAATCCCCTCCATCCAGGCGAACTGCTCTCCGATGCAGATGCGCGTTCCACCGCCAAATGGGAAATAGGAAAACCTGGGACGAGTCGCCGTGACTTCCGGCAGCCATCGGTCCGGATCGAAACGCTCGGGCTCGGGATGAAAGCGCGGATCGCGGTGCGTAATGTATTGTGACATCAGCACCATCGAGCGCGCCGGAATTCGATAACCACCCGCCTCGAAATCGTTGATTGCCCGCCGTCCCACTGCCCACGCCGGAGGATAGAGGCGCATGGACTCGGCGAGGATCATTCGGGTGTACGGCAGATTTGCCAGATCGTCGGGCTGCGGCAGGCGATCGCCGAGGGTATCTACTTCGCGATGGAATCGGGCTTCGATGTCGGGATGCTGCGACAGCAGATACCACGTCCACGACAGCGCGTTGGCGGTCGTCTCATGGCCGGCGAGGAAAATCGTCATCGCTTCGTCGCGGATCTGAGTGTCGGTCATCCCTCCGCCGTCGCCTTCCGTATCCTGGGCGAGGAGCAGCATCGAAAGCAGGTCTCCTTTGTCCTCGCCAGTCGCGCGTCGCTCGTCGATGATTCGGTAAATCGTTTCGTCGAGGCGTGCACGTGCCGCCTCGAACCGCTTGATGTAGGGCAGTGGGAGCTTCTCCAGCAGCTCGCTGAACGGAAGGATGCCGATGTTGAATGCCTCGAAGGTGGTCGTGAGGGCTTCCCCGATCTCGGCGGCCTCGTTCTCGACATCGGCACTGAAGAGCGTCTTCGCCACGATCGCGAGAGTGAGCTTCATCATCTCGTCGTGGGCATCGAGCGTGCTTCCATCGGTCCACCTCGAGCGGGTTCGGTCCGCGTACTCGACCATCGATCTCCCATAAGCGGCGATGCGATCACGGTGAAATGCCGGCTGCGCCAGGCGCCTCTGGCGGAGATGAAAATCACCTTCGCTGGTAAGGAGTCCTTCCCCCAGCACACGTTTGGCGCGCACGAGCGCGCGGCTCTTGATGAAGTTCTTTTGATTCGTGACGAGTACGTCGCGGATGAGATCCGGATGGTTGAACAGGTAGATCCGCTCGTTGCCCATCTTGAAGAAGACGATGTCTCCGTATTTCTCTGCCGATTCCACCATGAACGGGAGCCGGCGCCGAGCGAACTGGATCAGCGTATGACCGGGGAACCACGGGCGTGGCCCCGGCGGCGTGCTCCTATCTGGAGCTTTGCTCGGCATCGCGTGACCGTGACCAATGTGATTCGAGCCATCTGACTGTGGCACCACTGACAACGGAGCTGAGCGCGATCGTCGCGGTCACGTCGCTCGTCCAATGCTGGTCTTCATAGACACGATCCCAGGCAACGAGTGCGACGAGACTGCTGCAAAGAGCGGTGATGGGGCGCGATTGAGTCTGCATGGAGATTGCCTGGGCGATGGATGTGATGTGCGCTACGTGCGCTGATGGGAACGAATGCCAGTCACCGTTGGCGGTAAACGGGTGAAAGCGATGCGAATTCCCTTCGACGTGGGGGCGCTCGCGACCGACCATTGGCTTGAGCGCTGATTCGACGAGGTCGGACGCGACATATGCCGCGGCTGTGTTGAGTGTTCCATTGGCGAGCGATTCGCGACCCGTCAGCAGTGCAGTGACGTAGGTGAGCGCCATCGCCGGGACGAGTCGCTGTGCCGTCCCGAGAGGATTTACTGATTTCGCGAAATGGTCGAGAGATCGAGTATGCGTGTGAAGCGTCCACTCCCGCATCTCGGGGTCAAGCGCCGCCGACGCAGCGATCCCAACTGGTATGATCCATGCGCGCGCGGGTCCCCGCTCGCGGGCAGGATGTAACACGGAATCTTTTTGGGCGGCTGCGGTGTTTGAGAGGAGAAGCAGCTGGCCGATCGCGAGTACAACGACATTCGATCGCATGAATCAGAGTAGAGAGCGGAGAGGCTCGCGGCAAGGAGTGTCACGCTTCAGCGCCGCGGCGATGGCGTTCAGCTCACCTTCCAACCCGTAGGGAAAGACATTGGGCAGTTATCGCTTGCTGCGGGTCCTGACACTTATGCTGCTGGCTTCATCGCACGCCGCTCGAGCCCAGGCTGTTGCCGCCGCCGGTCTCGTGATGACGCCGGCCACTTTCTCGGTACTAAATCCCTCGATATTCGGTGACTACGGTGCAGTCGTGATCGGTGGTAATTACGGTCAACGACCCGTGGCCAAGACATATCTCTTCTCGGCCAGCATGAGTCACGTCAGGTTTCAGTTCGGGCGCACCATCTGGCCCTTCCCAACGGGCGCCAAAACCCTGATGACGAGTCTCGACTACGCGCATGGCATTCTTTCAAGGGAGATCAGTCCATCGATGGACCTGGTGTCGGGAATTCAGGGATCCGTGGGTTACGGCGTTCTTAACTACATGGATGGGTCTGGCACCGAAGGCGTAGTCGCAGGAGTGCTCCTGGCCACGGGTGCTCGATTCTCGGGTCGCGAATTCCGCCTCACTCCTTACTTATCCCCTGGTTACTACTTTGCCCAGCAGGCGTTCGTGGGTTACGGTTGCGGGCAACCTACCAGCTGCCGAGACGAGACTGACAACGGCTTTCGATTCACATTCGGCGGCGGACTACGGCTCGATCTTCTGGAACGCCTCTCACTCGAGGCTGGGGTGAGGAAGACTCAGACGCCCAATGCCAAATCACGACGCAGCTTCGGCGCGTCGTATCGGTTCGGAAGCTTGGAGAGACACGGATTGCGAGACGCCGGGACGTTCACACTCCAGATGGACAATGACTTTTTTGCCAGATACGGCAGGTTTCTGGACGAGGACTACACTCAAGGCTTCCACTTCACGTTCAACCGCAGGGAGTCACCTGGCGTCTTGCGTCGTGCCCTTAAACGCCTCGAGGAATGCCCCGTCGACCGGGGATGTGTTACGCGCTCAAGCGTTCTCCTCGGACAGGAGATCTACACGCCCCAGTACTATCCATCGATTGCGGCCGATGATCGGCCATTTGCCGGGTGGCTCTACGGCGGAGCTCAATCGAACGCCATGACTGGCGGCGACCTAACCTCGCTGAGCGTAAAGATGGGCGTGACCGGACCTCCATCACTCGCTGAACAACTGCAGGTCACGTTTCATCAGATGGTCCCGTCCTATGTGATCCCTCCCGGGTGGAACAATCAGCTCAAATTCGAGCCGGGCCTGATCATAACGGCATCAAGGAAGAATTTCACGGAGATACGCGCAGGCTCTGCATCGATAGGTCTGATCAGGTGGGGCAGCGCGTCACTCGGAAATATTCTTACGGACCTCGAAGGTGGATTGACGCTCCGTGCTGGTTTTAACACGGAGCACCCGTGGAATTTCGAGAAGAACCGGCGGCTCGGAGCGTACGCTTCTTTCGGCGCGCGAGAGGATCTCGTGCTCCACAGTTTCTTTCTCGATGGAAATACCTTCCGCACCAGCCCGCGGGTCGAGCGGATTCCGTACGTCTGGCAGAAGAAGCTCGCCGCCGGAATTTCGATGGGGTCGATATCACTCGAGTATCAATTGACTACACGGAGTCAGGAATTCACGACAGGGCGTCGGTACCATCCCTACGGAACAGTTTCTCTGACTCGCCGCGGAGCGTTCTAAGGCAGCTCGGTTGGCAAAATCCTACACCGTGGATGAGATTATCCCGTCTCCTCACTCCTCATATACGATGCCTCACCTGTTCTCGCGCCCGGCTCTCGCGATCGTGCTGCTCGCGCCTGTTCCCGCGACTCTTTTCGCTCAGGCGTCGCCTGCTGACAAAACGACCTCACCGGTATTCGATGCCGATTCCGCGCGGCTCGCCGAATTGCCGTGGCGCTCGATCGGTCCAGCCGTTACGAGCGGGCGCGTAGTCGACTTCGCGGTTCCAGAGGGACCTGAGTCGCAAGTCGGTAAACGACTGGGCGAGTTGTTCTATGTGGCGTCTGCATCCGGTGGTGTATGGAAGACGACGAATGGCGGAACGACCTGGGAGTCCATCTTCGACCACCAGGGTTCCGCATCGATCGGCGATATCGCCGTGGCGCCGAGCAATCCCGACATCGTATGGGTCGGCACGGGCGAGGCGAATAACCAGCGCAGCTCATCGTGGGGAGATGGCGTCTACAAGTCGGAGAACGGCGGAAAGACGTGGACGAACATGGGCCTCAGGAAATCGGAACACGTTGGCCGCATCATCGTCCATCCAACCAATCCGGAAATCGTCTTCGTCGCGGCGGCTGGACCACTATGGGGAGCCGGCGGCGATCGCGGGCTATTCCGTACTACCGACGGCGGACGCACCTGGAAGAACGTCAAGAACATCGACAGTCACACCGGATTCACCGACGTCATCTTCGATCCGATGAATCCGGATGTGATTTACGCCGCGTCGTTCCAGCGTGAGCGGCGCCCATACACTTATGTCGGAGGCGGCCCCGGTAGCGGACTCTGGAAAAGCATCGATGGTGGCGACACCTGGACGAAACTCACCGAGGGATTGCCGAAGGTAGATGTTGGAAGAATTGGCCTCGATGTGAGCAGGTCCAATCCAAACATTGTCTACGCCACGATCGAAACGAAGGTGGCAGGGAACGGCGCTTCGCAGGGCAACACCGAAGCGAGCGTCTATCGCTCGGACGATCGGGGCGGCAGCTGGCAGAAAATGGGGACGGGGTTTTCCTACCCGTGGTACATGGGGCAAATCCGCGTCGATCCCACGAATCCCGATCGCGTCTATTTCATGGGAGTGCCGCTCCAGGTCTCAACCGATGGTGGACGGACTTTCCGAAGCACCGCGAGCGGCGCGCACTCGGACCACCACGCGATGTGGATCGACCCGACTGATCCCAACCATCTCATCATCGGTTGTGACGGCGGAGTCTACATAAGTCACGATCGCGGCCGCACGGTCGACTTCGTTCCAAATCTCCCCATATCGCAGTACTACGCGATCGCAACGGATATGCGCCAGCCGTTCTACTTCGTGTACGGCGGGTTGCAGGACAACAGCAGCTGGGGCGGGCCGAGCCAGACACGCAACCGTCAGGGCATTACCAACGCCGACTGGATTCGAACCACCGGCGGCGACGGCTTCTACGCCCAGATCGATCCGGTTGACCCGAACACCGTGTACGGCGAATCGCAGGGCGGTGACATCGTCCGCTTCGATGTTCGCACCGGCGAGCAGAAGACCATAAAGCCAATCCCTGATTTTGGTGCCAAGCCGTATCGGTGGAACTGGAGCTCGCCGATGCTCATCTCGCCGTACGATCACAACACGATCTACTTCGGCGCGAACTTTCTGTTCAAGAGCACCAACCGTGGCGACGCCTGGACCCGGCTCGGCCCCGATCTCACGCGACAGCTCAATCGCGACAGCTTGCCCGTGATGGGAAAGATCTGGCCACGCGATGCCATCGCCCGGCATCAAGGCACGGCGGACTACGGCAACATCAGCACGATCGACGAGTCTCCTCTGAAACAGGGTCTGCTCTACGTCGGAACCGATGATGGTGTGATCTCCGTCTCGCGCGATGGCGGCACGACGTGGAACAGGATCACGAAATTCCCCGGCGTTCCCGACCAGACGTACGTTAGCCGAGTGGTCGCTTCACGGTTCAACGAAGGAACCGTGTACGCGACGCTCGACAATCACCGTAACAATGATTTCAAGCCGTATGTTCTGAAGAGCACTGCTTACGGCGCCAAATGGAGCCCAATCGGCGGCAATCTCCCCGCCAACGGATCAGTGCAGGTGTTACGCGAAGATCTTGCCGAGCCCAACCTTCTCTTCGTGGGCACCGAGTTCGGGGTGTTCTACACGGCTCTCGGCGGCGGTTCGTGGACGCAGCTCAAGTACAACATTCCAACCGTTGCCGTGCACGACATCGTGGTCCACCCTCGTGAGCACGACCTGGTAATCGGCACGCATGGGCGCGGTATCTACATCATCGACGACATCACACCACTTGAAAAGCTGGGCGAAGCAAACAGGGTGGGCACCTTTCTCTTTCCGGTAAAAGCAGCGACGGAATACAACCCGAATGGCTCCATACCCGGCGGACTCCGCGGTGCCGGTGCCACCGGTGATCGTGAGTACTCAGCCCCAAATCCGGCGTTCGGCGCGATCGTCACGTATTTCCTGCGCGACTCGTTGCCCAAGGGCGGAGATGTCACACTCGGCATCTACGACGCGACAGGTAACCGCGTGCGCGAGCTGACCGCGAACAAAAAACGCGGAATCCACCGTGTGACGTGGGACCTTCGGAATGCGCCTCCTTACACTGTTCGTCGTCCGGCCAATCAGGCTGGAGAGCAGCAGTTCAGGCAGAGGGATCCGTCGGGGCCATTCGTGCTTCCGGGCCGATACACCGCGCGATTGAACGTGAAGGGAGGATCAGGCGCGCCGGCTGTATATGAGGTTCCTATCGATGTCCGGTCCGATCCGTTCGTTCAGATGAGCGACGCCGATTACCGCACTCTCTATGAGATGCGGCTGAGCACCGGTCGGCTACAGGCGACGGTGCAGGCCGCGGTTCGAACGGCCGAACAGCTCAAAGAACAGGTCACCGACGTGAAGACGGCGCTCAAGAGCAACACTGCTCCCGACACTGTCTCGAAGCAGGCGGACGCGATCGACACAGAGATCTCCGATATTCTGAAAAAACTGCGCGGAGATCCCGAGGGCGAGCCGGTCAGCGACGACAAGAGAGTAGAAAATCCCTCGATTCAGGAACGCGTGAACAACATCGCTGAAGAGATCGGAAACGTCACCTCGCAGCCGACCGAGCTTCAGCGCGGGACACTGACACTCGCATCGTCGGATCTCCAGCGGGAGGTCGGAAGAATCAACGCGCTGCTGCAGCGCCGTATTCCCGCGCTCAATGCGGGTCTAGATGCGGCAAAAATCCCATGGACGATCGGACGGCCGGTCGAGTTCATGAAATGAGTTTGTCCCTTGCGTGAACGGCGAGGAATGGAGGATCATTCTGTGGCGATGTCAGACTCGATGAAGGATCACTTCACCAGGTTGTTCCAGCACGTCGAATGGGCCGACGCAAGAGTTCTGGAGAGCCTCAGGTCAGCTAAAAGTCCGCAGAAGAGAGTTCTGGAGCTCTACTCGCACATTCTTGGATCGGAACACGTGTGGCTTTCCCGTATGAATGGGACAACCCAGCGGGTCGATGTGTGGCCGGTGCTGACGCTCGACGAATGTGAAAGGCTTGGCAAGGAGAATATCGCCGCGTTCAGCGACCTGGTCTCACGCCTGAATCCGGATCTGCTCCAGAAACCCATCACTTACCGGAACAGCGCTGGCGATCAATTCACGTCGACTGTTGAAGACATGCTGACGCATGTCGCGATGCATGGCTCTTATCATCGCGGTCAGATCGCGGCAGCGCTTCGGGCCGGGGGCGATACTCCCAGCCTAACTGACTACATCGCCTTCGTGCGCGGCGCGCCGGCCGCGACTCGGCGCCGATAGAGGAACGACGGCTCAGTCGGTGTCCAGTCCCGGCTCGATCTCCAATCCGCCGCTTCCAGCCGATCCGAACTTCGGAGCCGTAAAAAACTTCCCTGTAGTCGTGTGAGGCGGATTGGGCTCAGGGTGGCGATCCACCGCTTCGTCGGGAGGATCCTCTTTCTTGCTCTTTCCACCTTCGTTCACTGCAGCGTCTGCCGCCAATTCGTCGCTGTCAGTGGGGATATCACCCTTGTTGTCGCGGTTGATGTCGGTCATCGGTGAGCCTTGTTCATTGGAGTTACTTCATTGAAGTCAGCATAGGCTATGCCTTTTTTCCGAGAGGATCTGGTGCCGCAGCCAGCTCATCCGGCTACCCGTCTAGGCTATCTTCGGCTTCTCGCCTTGCGGCGTCTCGCGAGCAACGGTCGGAAACGCCCCGGCAGGATGGGGCACCGCCGGAAGCTCCAGATATTGGCGCGCACGGTCGAGAGCGTCGTCGAGGTTGCCGAACAGGTTTTCCTCACCGAGCTCGACCAGCATATCCGAGCGCACCAGAGCGAACATGGGCTGCGCATGCACGTCGGCGAGCAGGAGGAGGGTGCCGTCATGCTTGCAGCTACGAGCGAGCTCGTGCAGGGCGTGCAGTCCGGTCGAATCGATGGCTGGAACATCGCGCAAGCGTATGACGAGGACCTTGGGCTTCTTCGCTATCTGACCAAGCGTGTCCTTGAATTGCTCCGCTGCTCCAAAGAAGAAGGGACCGTTGATCTCGAACACCTCCACACCCGGTGGAACCTCGCGTCGGCGCACTGAGTTCGGATCGTCATCCTCATCGTTGTCTCCGTCAGCCAGCTCGCGCGTGACAATGCTGACGTTCGTTACCTCGGCCATGCGCCTCATGAACAGAAATGCGGCGAGCACCATTCCGACCTCTATCGCCACGGTGAGGTCCACCAGCACAGTCAGCGAAAATGTCGTAAGGAGAACCGCGACATCGCTCTTTGGCGCTGTCAGCTCGCTTCGAAAAGTTCGCCACTCGCTCATGTGGTACGACAC
>DASWGL010000274.1:0-2668 GCA_036393735.1 Gemmatimonadaceae bacterium
TAATCGATGCCGCTGCGGTTACAGCGAGGATTACATAAACACACGCTGCCAGCGTGATCATGGTGGGGTGTCGCATTAGACGGCTCCGCAGAATTGCTGAAGGCCGGGTATGCTACGCTGACGGCCATCCAATGTCAAGAGAATTCCGCAAACAAGAAACTGCGGCCGCGCGCCACGAGCATCGGCGGCGAGAACTACGGCTGGCGAAAGATGGAAGCGACGCACTGCTTCAATCCGCCGACGAACTGCCGCGACTTGACGATGACGCTGCCGATCATCGAATACGATCACGGCGGCGGACGCTGCTCGATCACCGGCGGCTATCGCTACCGCGGCGCGCGCTCGGTGAAGCTCGTCGGGACGTATCTGTACGCCGACTGGTGCAGCGGCACGATCTGGGGATTGAACGGGCCTATCGCATCGCCGCGCGTCATCGCGCAAACGAGCCTCGGCATCACGACGTTCGGCGAAGACGTGAACGGCGAGCTGTTTCTCGCCGAAAACAAACACGGCGGCTTGTTCGCGATCAGCGAGCCCGATCCAGGCGCGGGGCGTCGCCGCGCGGTGAGACACTAACCAGTCCGCTTCATTTCTGTACAACAGCTTCACAACACGATCCCGGTGCCGTGATAAAGGAGAGTCGCAGTCAAGACAACGGGATTCTCAATGACAATGGTGACTTCACCCGGTAAACAAATACGTTGAGATGAGGTGGGATACGCCCGTCAAGGCGTCAGCGTCGCCGCCCATCGGCTAAGGCGCGACAGCTTCGCCAGCACGGTCGCTATGGTTTGGGCGATATCACCACGTGAATGAAAGACCCAGGCGCACTTCGCAGCTCTACTGAAAGCGTGTTTCGCGAAGTTACTACGACGTCGGTCGCCATCACTCGCGCATTCCTGGAGAAAGCGTTTGAATCGACGACGATAGCTCCATTGAGACTCACTATGCCGCTGGTCACCATGTTCTGCCCACGCTCGCCGTTAACGATCGTTCTATGAAAGCGATTGTCAAGGACGGTTCTTCTCTTTGCTGATTGCTTTTTCGTCTTCTCCTTGGCAATCAGCCCCTTCTGACCCGAAGACGACGATCGGGAGTGCTTATGGGCGGGCGGCGCAGTCGGTCGCTTTGGACTCATGGTCGGTGTTCCCGGTTCGATCCACGTTGAGACGATTGCAAGCGGTGCGGCGATCACTCGGAGGTGTCGACCACGGTTCTATCTGAGACTCTCGCCGTTGCCGGCGGGCCTGTCGCTTGTGCTGGTCATCCGAGGGGGCCTGTGGTTAGCCGAGTGCCTTGGCGAGACTGCCGGCCAGGCGGACGATCTTTGTGAGACTCTCCCTCGAACCATCGGCTCGGATCGGACTGGAACCTCGACGGGGGTTGCCCGCACTACGAGATCTTCGTTCGTCCGAGCGCTATGTCGTTGCAATCGTCAGTTTCGCTGGATCCCAGAGCTCTCCTTTCTTCCATAGCCGGAGTGCGATCGCGGCGATCTTGCGCGCCAGCGTGACTCTGGCCAACTCCGGCTTGGTGCCTCGTGCCACACAAGCGTCGTAGCTGTCTTTGAGCGGTCCCGCTTTCGCAGCGGCCGCGGTGGCCGCTCCCTTGAAAATCGATTTGAGCATCGGGTTGTGGTTCCGGTTCAGCCCGCGCGTCCTGGCCGCCCTGGCACGCCGTCGAAGCTTGCCGCCGGCGAACTCCTGGTCGGCACTCGAGCGCGTGACCACGGCCAGCCCGGCGTAAGGCCACAGGTTGCGCTTGGTGCGGAACCGATGCGGGGTGGCCATGATGGCCAGTAGCTGCGAGACCCGGATCACGCCCAGGAATGGCATCGAACGCAGCGGCTTCCATCCCGGCTGCTTGCGTGCCTCGGCGATCATGGCCGCCTTCGCCTTCGACCGTAGCTCCAAGAGCAGGTCCAGTTGCTCGAGCAGTGATGCGGCACGCACCCGTGCTCCAGGCGTGGTGAGCTGGTCGAGCCATTCGTGGCGCTGTGCCGGTCGATACACCGACCTTCCCGGCGTTCGAATGGCACGAGCGCGGAACAGCGCTTTGATCCGCAACATCACTCGTGTGGCGTCTTCGACGATGCTGTTGTAGTTGCGGACCAGTTCCTTGAGCGTCAACACGCTCGGCGTGCCGTGGTAGACCGCCTTGAGCGAGCCGAGACGCAGCCTTTCGGACAGATCGTCGGCATCCAGGCGGTCACTCTTGTTCGCAACCTCGTTCTTGCCGCGCACGTTGCACACGATCACTCGCTCGGCATGCGGCTCGAGAACATCGTGCAGCCACTGCGCCTGTGTGCCCTCTTCGAACGCCACGTGCACTCGGCCACCTGCCGCTCGCACCAGTCCAACGACGGCCTGTGCTTCCGTGCGCACCGTGGCCCGCATGACAACGACGCCTTGCTCGTTCCGCATACTCGCCACCACCGTTGCCTGGTGCACGTCGAGCGCGAGATAATAAATCGCCTGATTCTTCATGGCAGCCGCTCCTTCCTTTCGTCTGGGTTTCGTCAACTCCAAACTTACAGGAAGGGGCGCGCTTTCAACATGCGTTAGCCCGTCCACGGAACATGTTTGCGGTGTACACTACGCGACGCACATCATGAAAAGCCGCCAGATGGGTCTACTCAGAAATTGCTGCATCGTCGCTTGCTGCGCTG
>DASWGL010000275.1:0-7379 GCA_036393735.1 Gemmatimonadaceae bacterium
CCTGGTCACCGAGACCGACCGCTTCCCAACGCGCGCGATCGTCATTGCCGCCGGGATCGGCGCCTTCTCACCACGACGCCTGCCGCAAGCCTGCGCGGAGCCGTGGTACGGGCGTGGAATCTTCGATCGCGTGTCGGATCCGGAGGAGTTCCGCGGGCAGAGCATCGTCATCATCGGAGGCGGCGACACGGCGTTCGACTGGGCGCAACAGCTGCGCAGCCGCGCGAAAGCGGTGACGCTTGTCCATCGGAGCGACAAGTACCGCGCGCACGGAGCGACCATCGCCGACGTTCAGGCCGCGGCATCGTCGGCCGAGGGACGTACGACGCTGCTACCGTTCCACGAGCTGCACGACGTGCTATCCCGCGACGGCAAGCTCACGGGGGTGACGGTGCGCGAGGTCAAAGCAAAGACGACACGGGATATCGATGCGGATGTCGTCCTGCCGATGCTCGGCTTCCACAGCGACATCGGGGCGCTGGCTGAGTGGGGATTGAACTGCGAGAAGGGCGAGATCGTCGTCAACAGCCTGATGGAGACCGGGCGCCCGGGAATCTACGCCGCCGGTGACATCACGACCTACCCCGGCAAGCTGAAGCTGATCGCGACGGGATTCGGCGAAGCCGCCACCGCCGTGAACCAGGCTGTCCACTGGATCTATCCCGACAAGAAGGTGAATCCGGGACACAGCTCCAACATGGCGATCTTCGGACAGAAGGACGATTAGCTCGGCTCGTCGAGCACCCCGCTGGCGGCAAGGGCGTGGGCGTTGCGCTCCTCTTTTGCCGCACGCAGGCAAAGGATCCAGGTGAGCATCGCGGTGCCGAGTGTCACAGCCAGATCAGCGAAGTTGAAGGTCCAGAAGCGGTGCGTGCCGATGCCGATGTCGATGAAATCGACTACTCCGCGCGCTGAGCGGATTCGGTCGAGCAGATTGCCGACGGCGCCGCCGCAAATGAGCCCGATCGAGGCGATCTGGAACCGGTCTTCGCGCGGAGTCTGCCGGTACATGTAAGCGAGAACGAAGAGCGTCCCGAGAGAGAGAATCACGAACCACCAGCGGGACGATGGCCCGAGCGAAAAGCTCATGGCCCCTTCGGGGTTGTATGCGAGCGTGAACCGCAGAAGGTCGTCGATGACGTCGTGCGGAACGTATGGCGGCGAAAGCTGACTGACGGCAAATCGTTTGCTCGCGACATCCACCAGGATGGTCGCGAGAAAGATCGTCCAGAATTTATTGGCTCGTTGCGGCATGGATCTCGTTAGGGTGTTTCATCCCTACGGCGGCGAACACGGATGCGTTTCGTCGCGGGCTGGGGCTGGTGCTTCATAAGAGCATTATAGATTCCAGTACACCAAACTCCAATCGAAAAACGACGAGGCAGGATGGCGCGAAACCCCGACAATCGGAGCAGGAGTCCTCTTCATTATCACCTGATTGGAATTGGGGGTACCGCCATGGCCTCACTCGCGGGCCTTTTGAAGTCCGCGGGTCACACAGTCACCGGCTCCGATGAGAACGTATACCCGCCAATGTCGACGGGGCTCCAGGAGATGGGGATCGCCTACAGTCAGGGCTACAAGCCTGAGAACCTTTTGCCCAAACCGGACATCGTCATCGTCGGCAACGCCATCTCGCGAGGGAATCCTGAGCTGGAGGCGGTGCTGATCCAGAAGCTTCGCTACACCTCTGCCGCCGCTACCATAAAAGAGGAGTTCATCTGGGGCCATCACTCGATGGCGGTGGCGGGCACGCACGGAAAAACGACGACTACATCGCTGCTGGCATGGGTGCTCGAGTCGGCGGGACTCAACCCGAGCTTCCTGATCGGCGGAGTCGCGGAGAATTTCGGAACGTCCTATCGACTTACGGACTCGCACTATTTCGTGATCGAGGCCGATGAGTACGACACCGCGTACTTCGACAAGGGTCCGAAGATGTGGCACTACCTGCCGGATACCGCGATCGTTAACAACATTGAGTTCGATCACGCCGACATCTATCGCGACGAAGAGGCGTACCAGTTTGCGTTCGCGCGCTTCATCAACCTCATTCCGAAGAACGGAATGCTGGTCGCAGGCTGGGATTCGCCGATCATGCGGGAGCTGGCACCGAAATCCTTTGCGCCGGTGGAGTCGTTTGGCTACGGAGATGCCGCTTCGCCCCCGCCGGCGAGTCAGCCGCACTGGCACGCACGCGATGTCGAATTCAGCGAGAGCGGAACGCGATTCCGGGCTTTTCGATCGGACAAGGAGTGGGGACCGGTCGATACGCCGCTAGCTGGCGCGTTCAATGTCCGAAACGTTCTGGCCGTGATTGCCGCTGCGGAGGCCGTGAATGCGGATCGGAACGGCGTGCGCGAAGGACTTCGCACCTTTGCCAGCGTGAAGCGACGGATGGAGGTGCGCGGTGAGATTCGCGGAGTCGCGGTGATCGACGATTTTGCGCACCATCCCACGGCGATCCGCGAGACGATCGATGCGATCAGGCAGAAGTACAAGGGCCGTCGCATCGTCGCGGTGTTCGAGCCGCGCAGCTACACCGCGCAGCGCCGGGAATTCCAGAACGACTACGTGAAGGCTTTCCGGGGGGCGGACGAGATAGTTTTTGCCGCGCTTTTTCGCCCTGACCGATACACGAAGGAAACGGCGTTAGACCTTGACCAGCTCGTACGAGATCTCGCTTCGACGGGCAAAGGAGCCAAGCAGCTCAAGGACGCTGATGCCATCGTCAAGGATCTGTCGCCTCGGCTTAAGGAAAGGGACGTCGTTCTGATTATGTCCAACGGCGGGTTTGGCGGAATCCATCAGAAATTGCTCGACGCCCTGAGCGCGGGCTGAGGACTGGGAACTAACTGCTGAGGACTGCGGGCCAACTGCTATTGCGAACCGCAGACTAACTACGGATTGGGGGACTAACTGCGGATCAAGGACTAACAGCGGATCAAGGACTAACTGCAACTTCGGGTGTGCGTCCGCAGTTCGAAGTTAGTCTCCCAATCCGCAATCAGTCAGCGATCCGAAATAGCAGTTGGCCCGCAGTCCTCAGCAGTTAGTTCCCAGTTCGCAGTTACGAGATCAGATTCGCTTTCTCGGGGCGACGGGCGTGAGTCTGGCTGAGCCGGTTTTGGCGATGATCCCCAGTTTCAGCACCGTGTTCCAGTTGCGCCCTGTGCCGCGACCGAGGCGCTTCTCGATCATCGTGTGCGTCAGCTTCGAGCGGCCCTGTCCGTTCGGGAAGAAGATGTAGGCCTGCTTCCCCTTCGTCTTGATGGTCTCGGGGCCTTTGATGTCTGCCTGTAGCGCGGCGACGTCTTCGGCTTTGGGAGCGCTCTTCAGAAAGAGAACCACCAGTAGCCCCGGATTCCGCTCGGCTTCCTTGCGAAACGGATTCTGCCGGATCACGCTCTTCCACTCCTCGGGAGTGCGGACGAAAAAATCGACATCGAGCGAGAGTCTGTCCGCGGCTTCTGATTCCAGAAATCGCTCGAGCTCAGCGCCCGTTCGCACCTTGCTCGTGAAAATGAGATTCCCGCTCTGCAGGAGCGATCTGGGGTCCTGGAGCCCGACCTGCGTTATGAAGTTGCGCAAATCGGTCATGCCGACCTGCCGGTGTCCGCCGACGTTGATGCCGCGGAGAAGGGCGATATGAGTTGTCAGAGGGAGCCGTCAGCAGTGATCGACACGCCAACAACCTAGCGGGGGCGCCTTTTTCGCGCGAGCGCCCATTTTTTTCGCGGCGTCACGCCCGCGCGGAAAGTTCTCGATCGCGACGCGCCGTTCCGCGCTTAGTCGCTCGGGACGGTCGCTCCCAGTCGCGCAGATGGTCGAGTAGATAGTCGAGCGAGAAAATGTGGCGCGAGTTGTCGGCTTTGCGGCGGAAGACCACACGCGACCAGCCGCGCATTCCGGTCGGCGTGTACCACTCGCCGTCCATGTGCAGCTTGTCGCCCGAAATTGCTCTGATCAGCACGCGCTCGTACTGCGAGCGGGGAAGGACTCGCTCGGGGAAAAGATTGTCCCACGTGCACAGTCGGCCGACGTCCTCGTAGCCGGCTGGCCTATCGTCGAGGTCGAGCAGCGATGGCGCGCGTCCCTTCATCACCGAGCCGATGAGGCGAAGCGTGAACGGATCTGAAAGGCGGCGGATATGCGGCCAGAAGTGCCTGGTGATCAGCCCGGCCATCTGCCTCAGCGAAAGAAAGCGCCCATCGGTGGTCGGCCACCTGTCTTCGTCGATATCGCAGGTGAAGGGATTCTCCGGGAAGCAATCGTACCGCGCCAACCATCCTCGGCGAGTGGTGTGCGGCATCGGACGGAATCCATTGATGATCGGGATGTCGGTCTCGTCGAGCACGGCGGTCTCATAGCTCGGCCAACGCATCACTTCGCGGACGATGCCCACGATCAGGGTCGCGGTTGCGATCATGAGTGGGGCGTCCGGCGTGAAATCGGCGGTGACCTCGATGCGGTCTCCGCGCGGCCTGACTCCAATTCCGGTCGAGCGGCGGTTCGCCGCGAGCAGCATCACGGGAACCGGAAGGATATGGGCCAGCAGATAAGCAAGCTGGTCCACGGTTCTCGTCGGGCCCTGCTCCCTCTGCGGCACTTCGAAGGAGATGTTGTAATGCGTGCTGAAGCCGGCGAGCTGAACATCGCTGTCGTGCGCCTGCTCCCAAGCATCGAGCTCCTGGCGGACGAACAGGATCGCTTCCCACAGCGAGCGTCCGGCGCGCGCAGCGCAGCCGCGCTCAATCTCGATTACTGGAGTGGCGACCTCGATGACGCCGGTATCGAAATAGACCGCACCGCCCGTAGGCAGGTGATAAGACCTGCCCTTCCGGTGCATCATCTTCTCACGGATGAACTTGCGCGGGCTGCCGAAGCTGTCCTCGGGTTTAACCTGCACTCCGTCCATGATCACGGCGAATTCGGCTTCCATGCCGATCGCCGCGAGCTTGATCCGCTCGCGAGTGGATGACTTGTTCTCGGGTCCTTTCTCCTTCTTCGGCATCAATTCCATCTTTTGCCCAAAATCCTTCGAATTTCTCGAGTGTCTGCTTTGAGAGGCTCTTCAACTTTTCACGTCCCGCGGCACCGACAGCACATAGCCCAGGTCGAGGTGGAGGTGGTCTTCAGCGTAGCCGGTCGGCGTTCCGTAAGGGCGCGTCCAGATGCCCGGCAGCGTCTGACGCGCAATCAGGCTGAACCGCTCGATCGCGCTCCGGTTGTCCAGGTAGGTATCGCCAATCCTGTAGATGTTGGCGGCGGTTCCCCAGGCATGTGGAGTCGCGTTCTTCGAAAAACGGTGGGAAGGCGATCGATAGCCGCCATTCGCCGAGATATGAACCAGCGTCCCGACTGCATCCCGAAACCTCTCCAGGCACACTGCCAGGAGTGTTATAGCGCACGGAACGTACCGGGGGAAAGTCCTCAATGGGGGAGCTTCGCGTACGTCGACCTGAATGAACTCCCAGAGCAGGAAATGAGAGGCCAACTCGATTTTCATGGCCGAATCCCAGGAAGGAATCTCATAGAAATAGCGGGGGAGCTGGCGGGGGAATCCGGTCGCGTCCTTCCATTCCTCCCCGGGCTTGAGCGCCTTTCGGTACTCGGTTGGCAGGGTAAGCCCGTCAACCACCCGAAGGGGGAAGTTCGGCGCCTCACTCATTCCTGCAACCTCGGCAAACGGGGAGGGGTCGCTCATTCGTCCCCAGGGCCTTGGGTGAGGTACTCGTATATGGCATGCGAGATCGCGGCGATTGTCCGCGAGCGCGCGGTTGCCGCGGGGTCCCACTCTGTGAGTATTACGAGCACGTAAGGCTTTCGTTTGGGCAGATAGATCACGCCGGCGTCGTGCGCGACCGTCGAAATCTCGCCCGTCTTGTGGGCGACACGCGCGCCTTTCGGCAACCGGGCGGGAATGCCCTGGTTGAACTCCTGGCCGTGCAGTATGTCCATCATCCGACGCGACAGGGCGGGGGAGAATGCCTTCCCTTCCGAGAGCATGACCAGAATTCTCAGCAGGCCATCGGCAGTCACCATGTTGCTGATGCCCTTCTCGAACGCGAGCTCGTCTTCTACGCCGCGCCTGAGCTCGATCCCCTGATCGACGTGCAGCTCCTTCAATGTGCGATTCACGGCATCCGGTCCGATCACGCCGAGCAGGAGATTTGTGGCAAGGTTGCTGGAGGTCGTGATCATGTGATACGCCAGCTCATCGACGCGCATCATCTTCCCGATGGCGTTGTGCACCGCCGAGTTGGAATCGCGCCCCGATTCGACGCGGAAGGGGATGTTCTCGACGACGCTGAGGAATCGGTTGCGGACGTGAACGCGCGAATGCGGCAGCAGCTCCCCGCGATCGATCGCGGCGAAGACACCGAGAAGTATCGGAACCTTGATGGTGCTCGCGGCGTGAAACCAGCGGTCGCCGTGGTAGTGCAGCTCGAGTCCGGTTTCCCCATCGCGCAAAGCCACCGCAATGGCCCGGGCGCCCGACTCTTTTTCGATCTTTTCGATCTGTTCTCGCAGCTCGCGCTCGCGCGGCACTATCTCCGTCGCGGGCGGTGTAGTCGCTTCTTTCCTCGGCATCGCGGAGCTCAGGAGTATGCTACGCGGGGATCCGCTTTGGCGTAGGCGAGATCTGTGATGAGATTCACCAGGACGAAGACAACGCTCAGGAACAGCACCGATCCCTGTATTGCGGGAAGGTCGCGCCGCGTGATCGCATTCACCACGTAGCGACCGAGTCCGGGCCAGCTGAAAATCGTCTCGGTGAGAATGCTGCCGGTGAGATAATACCCGAAGTCGAGTCCGAGCACCGTAATGATTGGTATGAGCGCATTCCTGAGTGCGTGTCGCACGATCACGACGCGCTCCGTCAGTCCTTTGGCCCGGGCGGTGCGAACGAAGTCGCCGCTCAGCACGTCGAGCATCGCCGACCTCGTCACGCGCGCGAGAAAAGCGATCGATCGCGAGCCTAGCGCGAACGCGGGAAGAATGAGGTACTTGATTCCGCCGTAACCGGAGGGCGGCAGCCACCTCAGCATCACGGCGAACACTAGAATGAGAATGAGTCCAACCCAGTACACCGGAAACGAGATCCCCAGGTAAGCGACTCCCAGTCCGAGCCGGTCGAACCAGCCGCCAGGATGCCGCGCGCTCAAAACGCCGAGCGTGATGCCGAGCACGGATGCGAGCAGCATGGCGGACCCAGCGAGGAGAAGCGTCTTGGGAAATCTCTCGCGAATGTCCGTGATTATCGGCCGCTGCGTGATATATGAGTTGCCGAAATCACCGCGCAGCACTCCGCCGGTGTAATGCGCGAATTGGCTGAATAAGGGTTCGTCGAGGTGTAACTCTTTTCTGAGACGCGC
>DASWGL010000276.1:0-2434 GCA_036393735.1 Gemmatimonadaceae bacterium
TTTTCCAGGGGGAGTGGCCATGGAATCGAAGCCAAAGGGCGCGTTCAATGCCCAGGCGTTCCTCAACTCTGCCGGAATCGCGAGGCAGATCGTGGAGTATCGGCGAACCGAGGTCATCTTCGCCCAGGGCGACCCGTGTGAGAGCGTCCTCTATATCCACAGGGGTGGTGTGAAGCTCTCGGTGAGTTCGAAGGCGGGCCGAGAGGCTGTTGTGGCGATACTGGAGCCCGGCGACTTCTTTGGCGAAGGATGCTTGGCGGGACAATCCGTCCGCCAGGGAAGCGCGACCGCGATCATGAACAGTACCATCCTTTTCGTGGACAAGGATCAAATGGTGCACGTGCTGCACAACCAGCACGAGCTATCCGATCGGTTCATCGCGCATTTGCTGGCGCGGAAGATCCGGATCGAGGCGGACTTAATCGACCACCTGTTCAACTCCAGTGAAAAACGACTGGCTCGGACGCTCTTGCTGCTCGCACGGTACGGCAAGCCGGACACGCCGGTCACGGCCATCACGCGGATTTCGCAGGAGACGCTGGCCGAAATGGTCGGCACGACGCGGTCGCGGGTCAATTTCTTTATGAAGAAATTCCAGCGCCTGGGATTCATCGACTACACGCATGGGCTCAAGGTCAATCGCTCACTGCTCAGCATCGTCTTACACGACCAGTCAGCATAGGAACTCATAACCGTTTGTGCCATAACACCGATCAGGTGGAGTATCCGTCGGTCGCCGTCGCCCGATCAAGGGCTCCGCGTGCGCCGCCCCCTGACCACGATCCGTGTCCCGATCAGGACTGCGATCGTGACCAGATTAGAGCCTCATTCCGTGCATGGATCTGACCCAGGTACCTCGCTGTTGCCGGTCGCGATGGGGATGCGCTGACCGCACGCCGGCTACCCGGCCATCATGCCTTCCAGCCTAGCGCTCGGCGCCGTCAAGGCGCTCGCGACATTGTGCTTCCTCAGGCTACACCCCCGGAATTCGGAGGGTTCGGTTGTCGTGACTCGTTGTACCAGGCGCCGGTCGCTCAGCGCACGAAGAGTGTCGCGCACGGCTGCCGAGTCAAGGATGTCGGGATCGACCCGCCACATACTGGGCGAAGCTCCGCATGCAGTTCGGGCGTAATCATCGGGAACCTCCGGGGACACGCGACGGATTCGCCAGCGCGGTGGAAGGAGCCACGCGCTTTCGCGGCCGCAAACCATACATCGCAACGCGCCCCACCAGGGGCGCGGTCGGCGAGTGATCCGTCGACGTGTCGGCGGGGAGTGTGCGCAACGCCGTGGCCCGGCGGGAAGCCTGATCCCTCACGCGCGCGCGATACGCGCGCTGGTGATCGCGATGGTCGAGGCGACCTTCGAGGCTCTGGCGATGGCGTCGGCGTGCAGCCGCGACCGATCGCCGGCGCGCGACGGTCCGACACGTCGCGGAGCAGTACGCGTGACCGCGATCACACGCGGCACAAATCGCAAACGGGCGGTTACAGAGGCGGCAGGTTTTCTGGCGAAGGGGTGCGTCCACGTCGGAGCCGCGGCGCACTCCGACTGGACACGCAGGCGAAACCGTGACACAAAGACCGGTGACCCGTCTCGGTCCGTCGGAGCATCGAGGCGGTCACCGAGAGTCTGGAGGGGCTAATCTCCAGGCTCTCACCTCATCCGCCGTGGTCTCAGCTTACGCGATGTGCCTCGACAACCCCCTCACCAGAACACAAGAGGCTGTGGACGCTGCCGCAGCGGTGGACGCACAGAACGCGTCCACCGCTGCTTGGAAATCTCGCTGAAGAACGCGAGATTCCCACGAGCGCCCACAGCCCCTTTCCTTTTCCTTCAGAAGAGAAGAACGAAGAACACCTACGACGACAACGGTCGAGAATTACGCGTTTTCAGGTGACCGCTGACAGGGGGTTCCTGGCACCACACGAGCGCCGTTCCACGACAATGAGGCCCAGAGGTGGAAGACCATCATCGTTCGGGGGGATCGATCGGATCAGCGGGGAGCAGCGCTCCGCGCCACGCGGGCCGCCTCTGCGCGAAACCTGGCCGCCTCCTCCGGACGGTGCAGCGCGTCGTATGCGTCAGCCAGATCCTCACGAGCCGTCTTGAGCCAGCTCACGCTCGCGGCGGATTGCTTTGAGACGATGTCGTAACCGGCTTTCGATTCGCGCTCGGCCTCGGGGGTCCGCCCCTGTCGAAGCAGTGATCGGCCCAGTTTGATACGTGCGATGCCGGTGTTCAGATGATCAGGCGACTGGGCGCGCGACAAAATCGAGACGGCCTCTCGGTACATCCGTTCCGCAGTCTTGTAATCGCCACGAGCCAGATAGACACCCGCGAGGTTCGATGTCGCAATGCCGACAAGATAGTGCTTGTCGCCATACACGGACCAGTAGATCCCGCCGATGCGTCGAAAGTCTGCCTCGGCTTC
>DASWGL010000277.1:0-6134 GCA_036393735.1 Gemmatimonadaceae bacterium
GCTCTTTTTGAAATCGTCTTCCAGAATGCCGAGGAGCGACTCGGCGTACGCGCGGAATTGCCGGTCGTCCGTGCCTTGCAGAACCGTGCGCAGTTGCCGCGCCGGCTCGGCATTGTCTTTCCCGAGCATCATCAGAATCAGCGGGCCGGCGTAGCCGATGTCTTTGCCGACGTTCTGCAGCGCGCGCTCATAGTCTCCGAGCATGAACCAGGTGTGCTCGACGCTGACCGGGATGCGCGGGTCGAGCTCCCGTGCACGGCGGAATGCATCGATCGATTCGTCGAGGAGGCCGCTGTAACGCAGCGCCTTGCCGAGAGCGGCATGCATCGCCGGATCGTTCGGTCTCTCGCGGACGAGGTCCATCAAACGCTCGAGTGACTCGATCGTCTGATCGAGCTCGATCTGCATCTCTGCGTAGAACCGTTGTCCGAGCGACAAATCCGGATTCAGCTCGATCGCCTTCCGCAACGCCTCCTCGGCCAGCGTCCAGTTTTGCTGTGAGTCGTCGGTGTACTTCGCGAGCAGCCAGTAGCATCGGCCGAGGCGCGCCCAGGCGGGAGCAAAATCGGGATCTTCTTCGAGCGAACGCCGGTAGAGATCGCGCGCCACGAGCCATCCTTCCATCGAATGGGCCTGCTGGTTCGCGCGCAGGAAACACTCATACGCCTCCGCGCTCTGCGGGACGTCCTTGCGCAGAGCGTGCGACTGGCTGTCGCTCACGCCACCGGAGAGCGAGCGCACGATCTTTCGAGTCAGCTCGTCCTGCACGCCGAAGATGTCGTCGAGCGCAGTCTCCGTCGAGTGCGACCACTTCACCGTCGCCCCCGGCATTTCGGTGAGCTGCGCGGAGACGCGGAGGCGACCGCCGGAGGTCAGGATCGTGCCGCTGACGATCGCATTGACGTCCTGATCGGACGCGATTCGTGCGATGTCGACCGGTCCGCTCGCATACTGCGAAGCAGCGAGCGAGGAACGGACGATGAGTGAGGTGACGCCCGCGAGCGAGCCGACGATCGCGTCCGGTAACGAGTACGCCAGGAAGTCGAGATCGTCGTCGCGTCGCAGCATGCGGAAGGGGAGGACGATGACTCGCGTGTGCAGCGACGTGAGCGCCGCCGGCGAGGTTGGTGCTCCGCGCAGCGCGGCGCGGAGGTCCTGCCCGCTTGCGAAGCGTTGCGAGGGTTCTTTTTCCAGGCAGCGCGCGATGACGGCCGCAAGCTGCGCCGGCACGTCGCCGGGAATCGGAGTGGGAGCATCCTTGAGGATACAGGCGACCACGGTGACGAGGTTTTCGCCGCGGAACGGACGGTGGCCGGCGACCGACTCGTAGAGCATGCAGCCGAACGCGAAGATGTCGGCGGCCGCGGTGGCCTGCTCACCGCGAATCTGCTCCGGCGCCATGTAGGCCGCCGTCCCGATCATCTGGCCGGCCTTCGTCGCCAGAACTTCTGTCGCCTCGTCCTCCGCTGTCCGCTGCTTACGCATCGTGGCGAGGCCGAAGTCGAGGATCTTGATTGCGCCGTCTCTGGTGATGAAGACGTTCTCAGGCTTCAGATCGCGATGGACGATTCCGCGATCGTGCGCCGCGGAAAGTCCGGCGGCGACCGCGTGCGCGATCTCGAGCGCGGCGGGGATCTCGAGCTTTCCGCGTTTCAGGCGCTCGCGCAGGGTTTCCCCTTCTAGGAGCTCCGTGACGGTGTACCAGTGATCGCCGACCTTCGAGAAGTCGAAGATGGAAAGGATGTTCGGATGCGACAGCGCCGCGATCGCTTTCGCTTCGCGCTCGAAGCGGGTGCGGGTGGTTGTGTCGTGAGCGATCGAGTCCGAGATGACCTTGATCGCCACGTCTCGATCCAGCCGGCTGTCGCGGGCTCGATAGACCTCGCCCATGCCCCCCTTGCCGAGGATGCCGTGAACGACGTAGGGCCCCAGCGATGTGCCAGGCGAGAGCGGCATGAGCGGATTGTAGTTGGCCGCACGTCAAGATATTTCGAACTACTCGTCGGAGAGCGGGCGAGACGCCCGCTCTCCATTACGACAATCCCCAGCACAGGGGATCCCGCTCGTCGACGATCAGCATCGACTCCGCCGTCACGTGCGCGGTGCTGCGGATCGTCGGGACGATCGCGCCGTCCACCACGTTCACTGCGCCGTCGAATACCGTTCCGATGATGCTCTCCTGGCGCCACGTGCTTCCTTCCGGCAGCGCACCGTCTTCGTAAAGGCACGCCAGCTTCGCGCTCAGCGCCGTTCCGCCGGGGCAGCGCCGGAACGGGCTTCCGAAGCGGCGGACGAAGTTCTTGCTGTTCGCGTCGCGGCGTTCCGGCCTTCCGAACAAGGCGACGTCGAGGATCTCCTCACCTTTCGCGCCGGTCACGCCGTCACGTGACAGTGCCTGGCGAATCGATCGCGCCACTTCCGTCAGCCGGCCGGTTCGCGCGGGGGTCAGCTCTTCGCGGTGATCACTCACCAGGAACACCCAGCTCCCACCCCAGGCGACATCGCCGGTGTACGACGTGCCGTCGACAGTCACTTTCACATCCTTCCGATGACGGAAGCTCCGAACGTTCCGCACGGAGATGTCGCCGAGTGGATGCAGACCGACGGTGAGGACTCCGATCGGGGTCTCGATGCGATGCTCACCCACACTGATGCGACCGAGATACTCGAGCGTGACGCCGAGGCCGATCATTCCGTGACCGGAGAGATCGGGATAGCCGTGATTGTGGAAGAAGATCACGCCGGCAGTGCACGACGGATCGGCTGGCTCACACAGAATCGCGCCCATGAGGATGTCGGAGCCGCGCGGCTCGCTGATCGCAGCGGATCGGAAGCGATCGAAGTTGCTGCGCAGCCGTTCGCGGCGCTGCGGGATCGAGTTGCGGCCGAGGTCCGGGCCGCCGTCGATGATGATGCGGGTGGGCTGGCCCGCGGTGTGGGAATCGATGACGCGTATCATCCGGAGCGAGCTGCCCATGGGCGCGAAATTCTACTTTACGGAGAGAACCCACACGCGTTTTTGCGTGTTCTCTCTGGCAAACCACAATGCGCCGATGCGCGAAAACCTGCCGTTCGCATAAGCTGCGCGCATTCAGAAGGAGCAGGTCATGACCAATCGTGAATTCTTCATCACGCGGTGGGAAGCGGAGATGCCGGCGTTCGGAAAAGTTCTTCGCGCCGTTCCGGACAATCAGCTCCATTACCGGCCGCACGAGCGATCCACAGCGGCAGGCGCCCTGGCATGGCAGCTCGCCGTATCGCAGCGCGCACTCGTCGGGCTGCTCGATAAAGGCGAGGCGCTGTGGGACACGACGCCGCATCCGTCGAAAGCGATCGACATCGTCTCGTTGTGGGACAAGTCGACCGAGGAATTGCGCCAACGTTTGAAATCGACGGATGAGGCGAAGTGGTCGAGCAAGGCCAGTCTGTCCATGGGCGGCAGTGCCTGGAGCGACTCGATCGAGAATATGTTCTGGGGATTTCTCCTCGACATGATCCATCACCGCGGACAGCTCAGCGTTTATATCCGGCCGATGGGCGGTAAAGTTCCGTCGATCTACGGACCGTCGGCGGACGACACGGGTTCGTAGAACTCGCACACAGAAGCACTAGAAGGGAGATTCGCCATGGACACTGCGCAGGTCGGACACAAACTCGTCGAGTTCTGCCGCAAAGGGCTGAACATCGATGCGATCAGCTCGTTGTACAGCGCCGATATCGTCAGCGTCGAAGCCGTCGGCAGCGATGAGGTGCCGGCCGAGATGCGCGGCATCGACAAGGTCGTCGCGAAGAACAAGTGGTGGTATGAGAACAACGAGATCCATCACGCCAGCGCCGAGGGCCCGTTCCCGCACAAGGATCGGTTCGCGGTGATCTTTCATTACGAGACCACGGCCAAGGCCGGCCCGCGAAAGGGACAGCGCGGAAAATTTCAGGAAGTCGCCATCTATACCGTCAAGAACGGCAAGATCGTTCGCGAAGAGTTCTTCTACGACATGGGCTGACGTCCGCGCGCTTCTCGCGCCCTCGACACCGCTCTGGAGATAGCGGCGATATGCGGCCGCTCTTTCTACCACAGGAGAGCGGGCATCCTGCCCGGAGCGCCGGGAGACCGGCAAGAAGAACAACTGCGATGTTGGACAGGGAAAGGAGTAGCGAACCGACCTGGCCCCGAGTCATGAGCCGAAGGCCGCGAGGTCTAGGTTAAGCGTTGACAGGGGGTCTGCAGGCCACGTGATTGAGCCGCGAAAAGATGCCAAAGTGTTGGTCGCCGACGCCGTCGGGCAAGAGCGGAAGGCAAAACCGATCAGAGCGCTAACGCGAGTTCTGAGAGGGACCAGCGCGGTCGGAGAGCGGGGCATGCAGACGAAACTTCTTGCGCGGGAACCGGGAGATCTCACGGTTGCTCGGCGGTGCAATGCCGACGAGCCGCAGAGCGAAGGCTAAGGCCGTAATGCAGAGATGAACGACCGTGAGAAGTCTGATGGGCTGGTAGTACCGAAGAAGTCGCCGAACGAGAAGGAGGCGATGGAGGGAAGCAGCTCAATGGAGAGGAACTCGGGACAACGAAACACCGACCGGACGCAGAGCCGGAGTGAGGTGTCACGTGAGTTGGACCGAGTCCGTGAAGCAGCACGACGACACGACGGGGAGAAGTTCACAGCGCTGCTGCACCACATCACACCGGAACGACTGACGGAGAGCTACAGGAAGCTGAAGCGGAATGTGGCAACGGGAGTCGACGGGGTGAGCTGGGAACAGTACGGAGAAGAGCTCGAGCAGAACATCAATCGACTGTGCGAGCGGATTCACCGAGGCGCATACCGAGCAGCCCCCAGCCGCAGAACGTATATCCCGAAGAGTGACGGCAGCATGCGAGCGCTGGGCATTGCGACGATCGAAGACAAGATCGTACAAGCCTCAGTCGCGGAGGTGCTGAACGTGATCTACGAGGAAGAGTTCCACGGCTTCTGCTACGGGTTCCGACCGAAACGAGGACCACACGATGCGCTGGATGCGCTGGTGATGGCGATCGAGCATCGGAAAGTGAACTGGATCTTGGATGCGGACATTCGTGGGTTCTTCGACGCGGTCGACCACGGATGGATGCAGAAGATGATCGAACATACGGTGGGGGACCGAAGGCTCGTGCGGCTGATCATGAAGTGGGTCAAAGCCGGAGTGATGGAGGAGGGGAAGTGGATCGGAAGTGAGCAGGGAACACCGCAGGGAGCGGTGATCTCACCTCTTTTGGCGAACATCTATCTGTACCACGCGTTCGACCAGTGGGCGCACGTATGGCGAAAACGCCATGCGCGCGGAGAGGTGGTGATCGTCCGTTACGCAGACGACTTTGTGATGGGGTTCCAGTATCGAGATGATGCGGAACGCTTCCACGAGGCGCTGCGTGAGCGGCTGAAGAGGTTCGCGCTGGAGTTGCACCCGGAGAAGACGCGGATCATCGAGTTTGGCAGGTTCGCGGAAGAACGAAGGGCAAAGGGCGGCAAGGGGAAACCCGAGACGTTCACGTTCCTCGGCTTCCAGCACATCTGCACGGAACGACGTGATGGGAAGTACGCGGTCCTTCGGAAAACAGATCGGCGAGGGCTGACACGGAAACTCCATGCATTGAAATCCGAGCTCGCAAAACGACGCCACGATCCGATCCCGAAACAAGGGCGATGGCTGGCCTCGGTGATCCGAGGGTTCGATCAGTACCACGCCGTGCCGGGCAACCTGGCAGCGCTGCGCACGTTCCGACGAGCACTGATGCGTCTGTGGTGGCATTCGCTGCGACGACGCAGTCAGCGTTCGCGGTTGACCTCGGCGCGGTGCAAACGGCTTGCGGACCGATGGATCCCTTCCGCGCGCATCCTGCATCCGTGGCCGGACGCGCGGTTCAACGGCAAAACTCTTCGTAGGAGCCGGATGCGGTAGTGCCGCTCGTCCGGATCTGCGCGGGGGGCGCCCAGCAATGGGCGTCCCTACCGCAAACAGTCGGCGGGCGTCTCGCCCGGCGACCAGACGATCGTGCCTCAGCGCGATCGTCGTGACGCCGCACGGGCTTGAGGTGATCGGGCGAGACGCCCGATCACTTGCGGGCGAGACGCCCGCTCTCACCCTCAATGCTGAAG